>JAVCCK010000043.1 GCA_030765525.1 Candidatus Lernaella stagnicola | reverse complement strand
GACAGTGATGTTCCCGTTTTTGATCAGGAACGTAACGTCGCCGTCTTCGGCGGTTTTGTAAATCGCCGCGCCGACATCTTCCCACTCTTGCACCACGTTGGCGTTCGGATGACCGTAAGGATTGTCGGTGCCGTAGGAAAAGACGGCGTACTCGGCTTGCACGAAACTCGGGAAATCCGACGACCGATCCGGGCTGCCGTGGTGCGGCACCTTGACGATCTCGGCTGCCAACGCCGCGCCGTATTCGTCGATCAACCCCTCCTGCGCCCCCTCGGTCACGTCGCCGGTCAACAGCGCGCCAACGGCCTCGCAATCAACGTACAACACGACACTGTCGGCGTTGTGGTCTTCGAATTCGGGCTGGTCGGCGTTGTAAACCTCCACGCTGCAGCCGTCGATCTCAAAATAGTCGCCGCGCTCCACCTCCACCATGGGGATGCTCAGTTCGTCGGCCAGGTCAACGACTTCCTGCCACGTCACCGTGTCTTTGTCGCGGCCGTTCCACCACAGTTCGCCCACGTCCACTCGCTCCATCAAGTCGTCCAAGCCGCCGACGTGGTCGGCGTCCGCGTGGCTGGCCACCATGACATCGATGGTGTCGAGGTTGATGGATTGCAGGTAGGGATACACCACCAAGCGGCCCATTTGGTTGCCGCCGGCGTCGATCAGCATCGTCGAGCCCTGCGGGAAACGCAGCAGTGCCGCATCGCCCTGGTCGACGTCGAAAAAGATCATCTCGATACCGTCGGGCGGGGTGTAGGTCGCGTCGTCATCGTCGTTGTCATCATCGTCATCCGCAGCGGTGTCGTCGTCGCCGGCGGTGTCGTCGTCATCGTCGTCGTTCGCGCCGCCCGGGCTGCCGTGCTCGCCCCAACCCCAATCATCTTCGTCGGAATAATCTTCGCCATCATCGGGCGTGCGGTCCTGGACCGTGTTGGATTCCTCGTTGCCCGCGGCGCAACCCGCGACCATCACGAGCAACGCGACGGCGATAAGGACCCACCACCAACGCCCTCGGACATGCTGTTTCACCCCGGCCTCCTTGCTCGCTCACGACCCTTCGCGGTCCATCTTTCCTGCGCCGCAAAGCGGCCAAAGATTACCACGCCCGCCGCATTTTACCAACTTCGCCCTGATTCGCGATGCCCGCCGGGCGCGCCCGGGCGGATCAGGGTTTGCGTGGAAATTGATTCGCCATTAACTTGAGGGTGTGGCTGGATTGCGAAAGGATGACGAATGAGCAAACCGCTGCGCGTTTTTTTTATTCTCGGATGGGTCGCGTTGCTGGCGGTGTTCGTGTATCGGCAGGTTCACCACACGACGTTGCCGCCGGGGATCGAGGTCGCCGCCGCCGCGCTGTCCGAAACCGAGGACGGCGAGCAGGAGTGGTTCGGCATCTACGCCCTGAGCCCGGACGGCACCAAGCAGAAGATCGGGTACGCCACCGTGCTGCGCACCGAAACGGCCACGGGCAAGAAGGCGGAAATCACGACCTACATGCGCCTGGCCATGCAGGGCGTCACGCAAGTCATGCGCACCGAGAGCACGTTTCTGACCGGCCCCGATTACCGGCTGCAATACGTCGATTTCGTCATGCGCTCCGACCGCCTCAAATTCAAGGTGATCGGCACGGTGCGCAACAACGCCATCGACCTGGAAATCGAAACCGCCGGCGGCACGCAAACCCAAATCGTCCCGCTTCCCGAAATTCCCGTCATGCCCGACGACATCGTCCAGTTCATGGTCGACAAAGGCGGGCTGCAGGTGGGCAACTCCGTGGAGCTACCCTTCTTCGACCCGATGACCCGCCGCTACGACACCGCCCATGTGCGCGTGGCCGAGCGCATCGAGCACCCCATGCCCGACGGCCCGCCGATCGTCGCGTTTCGCATCGTGACGAAAATGGCCGGCGCGGAATCAACCTCGATAGTCGATGAACAAGGCCGCACCTTGGAACAGAACATGGCCAACGTTTCCATGGTGCGCGAGCCGCGGCAAACGGCGTTGACCGAAAACTGGCGCGACAAGCCCGTCGACCTGCCCGAGGTGGCGCGCGTGGCCGTCCAACGCAAAATCCCCAACGCCCGTGAAGCCACGAAGCTCGCCGTACGGGTGAGCGGTGTCGACCTCGACGACCTGCCGATCGGCACGGGACGCCAAACGTACGAAAACGGCGTGCTGACCGTTACCGCGGCGCCGCCGCCGGCCAAGGGCGATTTCGTGATTCCGTACGAAGGCGACGACGAGGACATCGCCGTGTGGCTCAAGCCCGAGCCGCTGATCGAATCCCGCGACCCGGCGATTATCAAGAAGGCGCGCGAGATCGTGCCCGTGGCGGTCGACGCGGTGACCGCCGCGCGGGCCGTCGCGGATTGGGTTTACAAGAACCTGGAGAAACGCCCTCTCGTATCGATCACGAGCGCGAAGGACGTGCTGCTGATTCGCCGCGGCGATTGCAACGAACACGCTTCGCTGTTCACGGCGCTGGCGCGGGCGCTGGGCCTGCCGTCGCGGATCGAGGTCGGTCTGGTGTATCTCAACGGCGCGTTTTACTATCACGCGTGGAACAGCGTCTACGTCGGCCGATGGGTCTCCATCGACGCCACTTTCGGACAATTTCCCGCCGACGCCACGCACCTGCGCATCGTATCGGGCGGGCTGGACAAGCAAGTCGATCTTGTGCGCGTGATCGGCGCCATTGATCTTGAAATTCTGGAGGCGCAATGATCCTGACCGAGGACCTCACCAAGCACTACGGCAAACTCGTCGCCGTCAACCACGTCAACCTCGAGGTGCAACCCGGCGAAATTTTCGGCTTTCTGGGCCCCAACGGCGCGGGGAAGACCACGACCATCAAGATGCTGGTGGGCATGCTCAAGCCCACGACCGGCCGCATCACGATCGCGGGCGTCGACGCGGTGAAAAACGCGCTGGCCGCCAAAGCGGTCATCGGGTACATCCCCGACCGGCCGTATCTCTACGACAAACTGACGGCCATGGAATTTCTGCATTTCGTGGGCGGGCTGTTCTCCATGGACGGCGTGAACATCGACAAGCTCGGCGCCGAACTGCTGACCATGTTCGAGCTCGGTGAGTGGAGCGACGAGTTGGTCGAGAACTTTTCCCACGGCATGAAACAGCGCTTGATCATGTCGGCGGCGTTGCTGCACCGCCCCAAAGTGCTGATCATCGACGAACCCATGGTCGGCCTCGACCCGAAGGGCGCGCGGCTGGTCAAACGCATTTTCCGGCAATTGGCCGCGGCCGGGCGCACAGTGTTCATGTCGACGCACACGCTCGAAATCGCCGAAGAGGTGTGCGACCGCATCGCCATCATCAACAAGGGGCAGATCATCGCCGAGGGCACGATGGACGAACTGCGAAGCCCCGAGGCCGCCGTGGACAACCGCTTGGAATCCATCTTCCTGGATCTGACCGGCGGGTACGAAACCGCCGAGTTGGTCAGCGTACTCAAAGACTAAAAAAACGTTACGTAGCCAGCGGCGCGGCGTGCGTCGGCGGCGCTTGGTACAAGTGGCCCCCGGCCGCGACCAGGCGCAAGTCGCTCATCGCGAGGTGGTAGGGAATCGCGCGCACATCCGGCACCGCGAACAGCGCCGCGTCGGCCCGGTAGCCGGGCAGTAACGCGCCGAGCCGGTCGTGGGCGAGCAGTGAACGCGCCGCGTTGTAGGTGACCGCCGCCAGGGCCTCGGGCACGCTCATCCCCAGGTGGGTGCAGGCCAAGGTCAGCACGAGCTGCTGGTTTTCCGTGTGGCTGGAGCCGGGGTTGGAATCGGTCGACAACGCCACGCGCACGCCCGCGTCGAGCAACGCGCGAGCCGGGGCGAAATTCGTTTGCCCCAAAAACAACGTCGTGGCCGGCAGCAACGTCGCCGTGACCCCGGCGTCGGCCAACGCGCGCCTACCCTGCTCGTCGATAGCCATCAAGTGATCGGCGCTGGCGGCACCGAGTTCGGCCGCGAGTTGAGCGCCCCCCAGCGACACGAATTCATCGGCGTGGATGCGCAGGGCCAGGCCCAGATCTTTCGCCTTTTGCAGAATGCGGCGACCCTGGGCGAGCGAGAAGAATCCTTCCTCGACAAACACATCGCAAAAATCGGCCAGGCTCTCGGCCACGACCGCCGGGAGCATTTCCTCGACGATCACATCCGTGAAGCCCTCGCTGTCGTCCGCGAATTCTTCGGGGATGGCGTGCGCGCCCAGAAACGTGGCGAAGACTTCCTGATCGCTCTGCGCCCCCGCGCGCCGAATCGCACGCAACATGCGCAGTTCGCCTTCGGTGTTCAGCGCGTAGCCGCTCTTGGCCTCCACGGTCGTTACGCCCAGTGCGAGCATGCGCGCCAGTCGCGACGCCGTCGCCTCGAACAACTCGTCTTCGCTCGCGCCGCGGCAATACCGCACGCTGGCCCGAATGCCGCCGCCCGCCCGGCTGATGTCCAAATACGTGGCACCCTCGGCCCGCATCGCGAACTCGTCATGCCGCAAGCCGACCCAGCACGGATGCGTGTGCGGATCGATCAATCCCGGTAACGCCACCAAGCCCGTGGCGTCCACGTGCCGCGCGTGATCGGTCGGCGCGTCGGCGGCCGGCCCCGCGTATACGATGCGGTCGTCCTCAAAGACCAACGCGGCGTTGTCGATTAGGCCCAAATCGTCCCACGTCACGCCGATGCCGTCTTTCTCGACGACCCCAGCCATGGTGGCCAATTGACGAAGCGGTGCGATCAAAGTGCGCATGAGCGGTCTCCCTCGAGAATTGCGGGCCAACGCTACCAACTCGGGCGGACGAGAACAAGTTGCCGCTCGGTCGCCTTGGGGATCGCGCGCCGACCGCCGGGATCAGGCGTAAAAAGAGCCGACTATGGGCTTGACATTCCGCGCAAGATATATATAATTATATCTATATGCGAATAGGTGAATGAATGAGCGATACGAAGGATTTTGCCGATACATTGAAACTCATGGGGAACCCGACCCGCCTGCGCATTCTGGCGGCGTTGGCCGACGGCAGTTGCCATGTCGGTCGAATATGCCGCCTTCTAAATCTGCCGCAGGCGACGGTCAGCCAGCATTTGGCGTTGTTACGCAACAGCGATATCGTGTCGGCGCGTCGTGACGGCGTGAAGGTATGTTACAGTTTGGACGACGCGCTTACCGAACAAATATTGAACTTGATACACAAAACCAAGGGAAAGCCAGGAGGAACGCATGCTCGAAGTTAATGACAACACGTTCGAGGCCGAAATTCTGCAGCACGAGGGCTTGTCGCTCGTCGATTTTTGGGCTCCGTGGTGCGCACCGTGCAAGATGGTCGGTCCGATCATGGAACAACTCGCCGCCGATTTCGACGGCCGGGTTAAAGTTTCGAAATTGAACGTGGACGAAGCGCCCCAGACGCCGGGCAAATACAGCATCCGCGGTATTCCGACCGTCATCTTGTTCAAAAACGGCGAAATGGTCGATCAGGTTGTCGGCGCCCGTCCGAAGGCTCATTTCGAGGAAATCCTCAATAAGCATCTAGGCTAAGATACCGCCGCTATTCGAACGATGATGACTCGTCCGGGGGCTTCGGCCTCCGGTCGAGTCGTATTCGTTCGATTACGGGCGACCCGCCGCGCCGCTTGCCAAAGCCACTGGTCTTTGCGACCATTCCCTCGCCAACGGAAACGCGCGTGAGGCGCAATTTCAAAGGGATACGGAATGCACGTGAGGCGAACGGCCATGCTGCTCGCGGTCGCGGCCGCGCTGGTCGCGTACCTGCTCGTGGCCGTGCCGTGTCTCGCCTCTTCTCAGTCCGCCGATCACCTGCAAGCCATCGCCGAGGATGCCTTCATCAAGGGCGACTACGCGCGCGCCTTTCGTTTTTTCGAATTGGCCTACGCCGCCGACCCTGAGCGCACCGACAACCTGCATCGCCAAGCCCTGTGCGCCGGGCACTTGGGCCAATGGGGCAAGGCGGAAGCGTTGCTGCGTGACGTGTTATCCAAATCCGAGGCGCGCCCGGAGGCGCATTTCGACTTCGGCCTGGCCTTGTATATGCAGGGGCAATACCGCGACGCCCTGAACGCCTTGGACCGCGCGGCCGAACTCGGCGTGGATCTACCGACGCTGGATTACTACCGCGGCGCGGCCTATTTCCGTCTCGGCGAATTCGAGCAGGCGCTCGCGCCGCTGTCCAGCGCTTCGCGCGCGCTACCGCAACGCAACGCCCACCTCGGCTACTACCTGGGCGGCACCGATCTCGCCCTGGGCGACTACGAGGCGGCCATCGAAAACCTGCAGCGTGCTTACGAACGCACCGAGCCCGGAGCGTTTCGCGATTTGATCGGGCGGTTGCTGATGGAGGCGGAGGAAAAACGGCGCCGACAACGGTGGTTTGAAATTCGATTCGATCTGGGCGGCGCCTACGATTCCAATGTGTTCTACGAACCCGAGGAATTCGAAATCGCCGACCGCGAAGGTTTTCTGGGCTACACCGACCTGGACATCGCCTTGTATCCCTATCGCCGCGACTGGGCGAGCATCGGCGTCGGCTATCGTTTCTACCAAAGCCTGCACGTGGACACGACCAAAGAACAGTTGCTGTCGGATTTCAACCTTACCTCGCACATGCCCCGTCTCGAAGCCATGCTGCGCATCGTCCCGGGGCGCGTGCCGGTGTATCTCGGTGGGGCGTACGAACGTTCCCGTCACTTCCTGGCCGGCGAGCATTACCAAGACGCCAACGTCTACACGCCGTACTTTACGATCTCCGAAACTCATTGGACCGCCACGCAACTCGGCGCGCGGCTGGAAACCAATCGCTTCAAGAAATTCAACGAACGCGACGCGTTTTACGCCGCCCCGGCTATCGCGCAGTTGTTCGCGTACGCCAAGGGCACGGGTCGCCTCTTTGTGGAAGCGAGTTACGAGCATAACGACGCCGATGCGGAGCAATACACCTACCGCGGTATCGGCGGCTATGTAGCCACGGATTTCACGCTCGTCGGGCCGCTGGATGTGCTGGCCGGGTGGCGCTATCGCTACCTCGACTACACCCAAAGCGAGGAAGGTCGCATCGACCGCAAGATGGTCATCGACGCCGCCCTGCGCGTACACGCCACGCGGTGGTTGGCTTTCGGCACCGGCTACCGGTTCCAGAACAACGTCAGCCTCGATCCCTTCAGCTACGAAAAGCACGTCTACTACCTGGAAACCAACATCGCCTTCTAGCGCGCGGCGGGGCTTTCTTGACCGCGTCGCACCGGCAACGCATCATTCCAAGAACATGCTTCGCCTTTGCTGCCGAATGCTGACGATTCTTTTTTACGTCGCGCTGACCGCGTCGCCGGCGGCCGCCGCTTCCTACCTGCCGCCGGAGTTGCGGGCCGACACCCCTCTTCCGACTACCGAGAATTGGCTGGACGAAGATGCCGTACCGGCCCACCACGAGTCTTCGCTTTGGCTGAAATCCTGGAATCCGCCGAGGGCGTTCGGCCCGACGGATAAACGCCCGGGGATCAGCTTGTGGGCGGTCGGCGGCGATCGGGTCGTGTTCGATTTGCGCTTGGGCATGAACAGGAAGTACGCGAGCAACGAGGAAAAGTTGCCGGCCGACGCGCAGGCCGCTTTCAATCAGCCGATCACGCGGCAGGTGGGCGCGCCGTCGCCCGATGAAGACGACGCCGGATCCGATATAACGCAATACGTGTCGGAATTACTCGCGTGGCACCGCTTCGTCTACTTTGTGGTTTTATTCGACTGATTCATGATTTCGCGTATCAGACCGCCCTCACTGAGCGGCCGCTTTTTCGCGCCCGCCAAGGAGCGCGCCAAGGACAAGCCGACAAAAATGAACGCCACGTTACTCACGTCGGCCGCACCGGCCAGCACATCCCAGTTGAAGGCGATTTGATACAAAATCAGCAGGATGCCGCCGCCGATGCCCACCACGCCGCCGATCAAACCGATGATGCCGCGCGTCCTTGGCTCGGGACCGCCGGAGACGCGAACCGCCAACCCGACCAGCACACCAATCAGGATGGCCGGCCAGCCGAAAAGCCGACCGGTAAGTGTCGTGAACCACGCCCACCCAATGGCCCCCGCTCCGGCGACGAATACCGCCACGACCAGCGCGATGGCGCCGCCGCCGGCGCTGGATTCAGGAACGATGGGGTAAGGTTCGAAGGCGAAGGCCGAGTCCTGAATGCAATGCGGGCATTCAATGCTGCCTTCCGGCAGCTTTTTGCCGCAACTGGGACACTTCACATGCGCCTCCGCATTGGATGTACTTCGCGCCGGCGGTTACAGGCCCCGATAAAACTCGGCCTCTTGCGCCAACCATTGCTGTAACAACTGCTCGGCCGGTGTTTGCACCAGGCTGCCGAACAGCCCGATCCAATCCTGGCCCGGACCGAATTTCTGGAAGGACTCCACGTTGAGCGTGAAGCCCTCGAAGCTCGGGATCGGGAACTCTTCCAGCACGCCCGAAAGCAGCAAGGGCAGCAAAGCCTGCACCAAGTTCGGCATCAGTTGCTCGAAGAGAGTTTCATTGGCGCGAATGCCTTCGAGGGTGTCGAACAGGTCGGTGTAGAGTTCGATGTCGCCGAACGCCAGGCTGATCGTCTGCTCTTCGCTTACGCTTAGCTCGGTGGGCATGTAGGCCGCCAAGGCCAGCTTGGCCCACGATTCATCCATCGAGGAAAACTCGAGCACGAAATCGCCGAGCTGAATTTCGGTGGTCAGGCTGCCGGCTTTTTGCGGATTGACGTTGAAGACCGGGGGCAACAGCGGCCGCATCTTGATGACGACTTCTTCGTTGAAGCCGTATTCCGCCCACAATCCCGGGAAGAACGCGCCCAGCCAGCCGGTCGTCAACTCGAAGTCTTCGATGCCGAACTGTTCCAGGGTTTCCTGATCCAGATTGAGGCTTAACATGCCGCTGCGGTGAACGGTGTGCAGGAACTGATTGAGTATGTCGTCGCCCAAGGCCACACCGAAGCCGTAAGGATTGGACGTCCCCGGTACGAACACGCCGAAGGTCGGCTCGCCGTTGTCGGTCAGCAGCGACCCCGGCAACTCCGGCACGTTCGGACTCGGCGTCCAACTACCGTCGTCATACCAAAGGTAAGCGTGCAGCCAGATATCACCGCCCGTATTGTCGAAATCCACCTCGCTGAAATCGGCGTACAGGTGATATTCAAAGCCCAACAAGCTCAGGTCGAAATGCAGGTCCAACCCCTGCAAGGCTAACTCGATCAGCGGCGGTACGATCTCGTTGATCGTGTCGCGGATCAAATCTTCGACAATCCCCAGCGCGAATCCGTTGGCCAATTCCTCGACCAGCCAACCCAAGATGTCGCCGAACAGGCTGCCGTTGATGTTGACGTTGATCGTCGAGATCGACACGGTCACGTTGTCGACCGTTACGTCCAGGTCGCCGCCCGACGCGGTCACGAGCAGGTCCATCGATACCGTGGCGTTGTCGACGGTGATCGTAAAGTACTCGGTGCTGCCGAACTTCTCCCCGGTCTCTTTGTCGAAGATGTCGTAATACAGGTACGCCTGGGCCTCGATGTTGGTCACGATGCCCGCCGCCCGGATGCCGCCGGTAAAGGGAGTCAGTTCGACATTAACCGGATCCAGCGACACGCCCGTTACTTCCGCCTGGCCCTCGAAAATATTAAAACCCCAAATCTCGTAGGACTCGTGGAAGATCTCCAGCGGGAACATACCGGCCAACTGCGCTTCGATTTCTTCCTGTACGTACAGCTCGGCGATTTCTTCCACGGAATCCAATCCGAGCTGATTCACCCGGGCGCCGATCGCTTTGTTGACGCCGTTGCCGTTTTGCAGGTAGGTCGGCGCGTACATCACCGAGAGCGTTGCGTGAACCGTGTTGCCCGAGTTGTCCTCGGCCGTGAAGACCAAGGTGTTGAGGCCGACTTCCAAGGTGACGGTTTCGGTGAAGCGTCCCAGGTCGTCGAAATACACATCCATGCCGTTGAGCGTGAACGATTCAATACTACCGTGCTCGTCGTAGACCGTGCCCGTGACGGTGATGTTGTTGGTCGCCGTGATGAATTGGCCGCGTTCCGGCGAAATCAGATCGATGATCGGCGCGAAGCTGTCGCTTACGTGCAGCACCGCCTGATCCTCGACGATTGAGCCTTGATGCGTCGCCCGCGCGTTGACCACGATGTCCGCCGAAACGTGCGGCGTGATTTCCATGCCGTCGATGTCCACACCCTGCGACGGAGTCGAGGTCAGCGTCACGTCATCGATTTCTGAAATCGGATTGTCCCAGCGGTCCACCACGTTCACCGCCGCGGTGCTGATTTCATCCACTTCGATTTCGTCCGGATCGAGCATGAGCATCACGTCGTGCGCCGAGCCCGGGCTGACCTGCAAGCGCACCGTGTCTTCCATCTCGGTGCCCCACGCGGTGCCGTGCACGGTCAGTTGCGCGGCAAGGTACACGGTGATCTCGTTGCCCTGCACTTCGCCCGAGTCTTCGGGCGTCAGCGTATACACGATCGCGTGATTGACCACGTTGTCGTTTTCATCGTAGGCCGTGCCGTTGCAGGTCGAGGTATCGCCCGCGTTCAAGTTTTTGGGCGTGCAATCGATCTCGACCCGCGCCACGTCGGAGGCCCCGGCGCCGACACTCACGCGCTTGGAATCGGAAACCGGCGTATCTTCAATGACCGTCGAGGCGATCACCCAAAACGTGCCGCCCTCCGCGAAGGTGAGGGTGCGTCCGGTGATCGTCACGCCGTTGGTCGGGTCGGTCGACAAGGTGACGTCCACCGATTCGGTGATCACGTTGCCGGCGGCGTCGAACACGTCCCACCCGGCCTGCAAGGATTGTCCCGGGTCGATGGTGTATTTGTTCAGGTTCAATTCGATGCGCCCGACGTAGCCCTCCAGCGTCGTTTCGAAACGCACCGATTCCTGCTCGAGGCTTTTGCTGTAATTGGCGCTGGCGGTCAGAATGTGCTCGCCCGCTTCGACGCCCTGAATCGTGCCGTAGAGGTCGGGCGATTCGTAGAACCACAAGCCCGATTCGGTGATATTGATGCTGAGATCATCCAGCGTGACGGCGGGATTGTCCGGCGAGCCGCCGAACTCGATGTGCACGGGCACGTCGGTCCCGACGATGATCTGATCCATGGTCGGCTTGTGAATGACAATGTAATCCGAACTTGGCGGACCGCTGTCGTCGTCACCGGAGTCGTCGTCACCTGCGGTGTCGTCGTCGTCGCCACCGGGGCCGACCGGGCCGGGCGTCGGTTCGTCCACCGATCCCGCGGCACCCGCTTCATCGCCACTGGAAGAACACGCCATGAAGGAGAAACCGAGAAATAAAATCAGAGCGGGCATGAGGAATATCGTTACCGTGCGGCGCATGAACCTATCTCCTTTGGCCCCCCAGGCCATATAAAAATCACTCTCCCTGACTTAGTTTACCACCAAGCGACCGGACGATTCAACCGATAGCGCCGCCAACGCGCCGAAAAACAATCACTTTTCCGGAGCCGGACCCCGTCGCAACTGCGCCCCGCGCCGAGCCGTGTATGTATGCGCTCAAGTAACGATTCACGTATTTTCTACATTTCGGCGCCTCAAAGCCGATTGTACACAACACACGACAAAAAGCTCTCAAATGTTTCCCCGGTCCTGAAATGCCGGGCGTATGGACGCTTTTCCACGCACAACTATTGTTTTATTTCACCTGTCGGCTTACGCGTCACACCGACTCGTCGTTGTCGTTACCGATGCAAAGCGCTGAAGGCGCACTACACTTAACAAACGCAAGGTGTTCTTCAGGACTCGGTACGGTCCCCTTTGGGTCGAGGAGAAAGATAACCGAGCCACCACAACACATTCCTCCTTCGCGACCCGCTGCAAATACGTGCGATAAGTGTTCATTCTCGCCGTTCGTCAATTCAGGGGCACACGATTTTGACAGTTGTGTGCAGACAATACGAGCGCCGGGTAATGTTTCCTTGACAGCTTTTATGACATTCTCTTTCGGATTATTATACTTCTTACGCCCATGCGATATCACTACTGTCTCCGATTGTGCTTCCTGGCATAGTCGCCTCGTTAACTTTGCCGCATCTCCACCAGAATCCCCGCCGCCATGATGTGGAATAACAACAACAGACGCCTGCATATTCTTCCCACGTTCTGTTAGATCATCTAATCCAATTGTGTCAATATCTGCTGCAAATAGAAACTCAGGTTTCTCTTTGTAAAAAAGCCTCAAGACCCCACTGAGCGAATTGCTGCTGATACGTCTATTTTTTTTGTCGTGGCCGCCAACGCCCCGCAGAGCCAAATACTTCGTCGGACCAACAATTTCCACGTTTACTTCACCCTGATCGTATTCATTTTTCTTATATTCTGACAAATCTATCCTTAGTTTAACTCTTCCCTCATCCGTCGCTTCTTGAATCGCGCGCGCTACCCCTTCCCAAAGGAACGTCTCCTTTGTCCCATCGGGATTCAGAACCAGTCTCCCAATTTTAATTTCCTTTTGCGCAAGAAGTTGTATAAGGCCGCCTGCATGATCGCTATCTGCGTGGGTAATAAACACAACCCCGATTTCTACTATTTTTAAACTTGTCAAAGCCTCGATTATGGCGGGGCCGGGTCCCAAATCGATTAGCGTTACCCCGTTCGTATCAACCAAAACCGCGCTGTTTCCATGTCCAACATCAAGAACAACAACATATGGAGGATTCAGCCCATCCATTAGAATTCCCAGCCACAAATAAATATTTCGTCTGAATCCTTGGCGCCGATGTTGGCCCAAGCGAAATACCATTTTCCAGGCGTAAGTTCGTCGCGCAGCTCTTCTGGCACGGAG
>JAVCCK010000042.1 GCA_030765525.1 Candidatus Lernaella stagnicola | reverse complement strand
CATCCCCGCAAAAAAGCCTGTAGCCATTGCAAGGGGCACAGCCAACCACAGATTTATGACAAAAAGCTCCTTGCCTGATTTTAAATTCCAGTATCCCCGCCTCGGATTCGGCTTCTTTTTGTTTTCCTCTACTGTGAAAAACATTGCTGTCCCTGCAAGGGCCAATAAAATCGAAAAAACGATTTTCAATTCTCTGCCGCTGAAAAGGTGAGCCAGAAAACCGCCAGTAAAAGCCATGCTCGCCGTTAAAGCGGCGAGAAACAATGCAAGCGGCACTGAGAGGGCTTTTCCCTTTTTAAAAATAAGCGTTGCTGCCGCCGCTGTTGTAAAGAGTACGAACTGGCCCGTTGTCGCTGCCTCGTGCATGGGTAACCCCGCGAGCACAAGAGTAAGGACATAGAAGTTGCCGCCGCCCCGCCCGGTCATAGTCATTAAAACGGCTAAAGCGAAAAATATAAGAGAGACTCCGGCAATTTTCAGCATGGGGACTTCCTTATCTCAGGACCTTTTTTTCGTCTCTATATGCTTTAGCACCCTTCCGGGTAATAATAGGTTCGTGATGGCGTCGTAACCACCGAGGGCGATGTGTACATTCTCGTATCCCTTCGAGCATAGGTATGCGTACACGATGGCCGACCTAGTGCCCGCACTGCAAAATATGCCGACCGTCCTGTCGCGGGGGATCTCACCAATGCGGTCGGGTATCTCGTCGATCGGGATTTGCTGCACCTCTATATGATGTTCGAGCCTCAATTGAACAGACTCCACCTCGGGGACGCCACGCACATCCAAAAAGATTGCTTCCCCCATTGTAAGCAGTTTTTCCATCTCGATTTTATGCTTTCCTGCTCCAAAAAACTCAAAAGTCATGGTCTGCAAAACGTGATCCATAAAGACTTTCCCCTTTCCATCGCGTGGAATCGTGCATAAAACGGTTCGCGAGGCGAGACGCCCATTCACCATAACGGCGCGAGCGACGGATCGTCCGCCAGTCGCCTGGGTCGGGCCGCGCTCACCTCCAACGCACGCCGATCTCGGCGACCGGCTCCCGAAGCTTTTTCAGCGAATGCCGTGGGCGGAGAAGGCGAAGCCTCCGGAGCCCAGAGCAACTTGGCGGACTCTCACAATGGGTGGTACCGTAACTGGAGGCTGGTCACAACCATGGTCGGCTAACGAACACATCGCACATCGGCGATGGTCCAAACGTCTCTGTTTTGGACGACGGCGCCATTGAAATCGACGTACCACGCATAATTGATTTGGTCCGCGACCGGCGAAGACGACCAATGCCACACGCCGCTGCCGGCAAGCTTCTCCGGCCAATAGCGGCCGTCCGGGCCCGGACCCCAATAGTAGTCGCATCCGCGGCATGAAGTGTTCCGGCAGTCCCAATTCAGGCAGGAATCCGTCACGTTACAGTTGCCGCCGGTTACCGTGGCGTCGCATCCCCGAACCAAGCTGCGAAGCTCCGAAAGACTAGGCAGCCGCCAATCGCTGTAGCCGCCCCAAGTCAGGTCATCGCAATGGTCCTTTGCATCTTCCCAGTCATAGCAGCAGTCAGAATCGTTCTGCCACATCAGACCGGATAACGAATCTGTACAAACGTCACCAATACACGTGAAATCGCCGGAGGGATTCTCAGCCGATGAGTCGTCATCACCTGCTGAATCATCGTTGTCATCATCGCTATCATCCTTGCCTTCGTCGTCGTCATCGTCGTCGTCAAGGCAGGAAAGAACGGCGCTCATGGTCACGAGAAAAGTCAGAAGCGCAAACCAAACAAATACCCATGTCGACCGTTTCATTCTGGACCTCCGTTGATCTGATGCACTGCATTGTTCGCACGATAGCAGCGACAAAAACACAGTCTTTATAAGACACTACAAGTCATTATACAGCACCGCAAGTGTTCGTGAAATCGCTGGAACTCGTTCACTGTCTTTGTGGAAGATAAAAGACTCGCAAAGCAGAAAGAGCTTAGGTCTGCTCCCTGGAACTCCGGCATGGCGTCGCCGGAAATACGCGGAAATACCGGAAATTCGGTTTGGTGTCCCCAAGGGTACGTGATACGATGCCATAAACAAACGCTACTTCGAATATATTGTGCGATGGGTACGTTGGCCCCGTGCACAACATTATCGATTTTGAAGAAGCCCTGATCGTTATATCGGAACCGGAGGACAATATCGATTTGACCGTTCGTTGCGACCACAACTAATTCTACGGGGAGAAAGACATGAAACCCTTGAACTGGCTTGCGCTCCTTTTGCTCCTTTGCCTCTTTGCCGCTTTTGCTGTCGTGGCCTGCGGTGACGACGATGACGACGATGATGACGATTCGGGTGACGATGCTGACAAAGAACGCGGCTTAAAATGCACCGATGACGTTTGCACCGATGGCGAGTCGGGCCTGACGTGGCAAAATGGTTCGGATTGCTGTCACCAATGGGCGGATGCAAAAACGTACTGCCAGGATCTCGTATTGGGTGACTACGACGACTGGCGCCTGCCTACGATCTCGGAGCTGCGGAGCCTGCTCCGGGGCTGCGCCCTAACGGAGACGGACGGCTCCTGCGGAGTGACGGACTCCTGTTTGAGTTTCGACCCTTGCCGGGACGACTCGTGCGACGGCTGTTCCGAAAACGGGGGCGAGGGGCCCGGCGGACTCTATTGGCCGCCGGAGTTGAACGGCGAGTGCTGCTGGTACTGGTCGTCCTCGGCGGTTGAGGGCGGCGATGTCACTGCCTGGTACATCTACTTCGACTACGGCTACGTCTTTTACGCCAACGTATACACCGAAAACTTCGTGCGGTGTGTTCGCTAGCTGGTGAGGCTCGGTTAACCTGCTCCCGGTCACGGCGCCAATTGGATTTTTGTCCGACAGCCTGTGACCGGGATTCCAGGACTCCGCCCCTCCGCCCGCATCAACTTGGCGGACTCGCACAATGAGTGGTACCGAAACTGGGGGCAGGTCGGTTCTACGAACGTCGGCGGAAAGAATACGGCGATGTGCCGGTCAGGGAACGATGTTCAATAGGAGATCTGCCGCCAGAATAGCGGAGCGCATCGCCATGACGAGCAGTTCGTTCGGCGGTACGGCCGGCTCGGCCAGCAGCGCGTCGGCCCAGATGTCGAACTGATCGTCCTCGACCATTCCGGCCAGACGAAAAACGGAAATGCGGCGAATCCCCGCCGCCTTAGCCGCCGCAACGTCCGCGGCAAGCAGATCGGGCGAAGCGTAGCCCGGCCCGTGCGAGGTATCGCCGACAATGCCCAGCGCGATTTCCGCCGCCGGCCCGAACAGCGCATAGGCCTGACGAGAATAGGCATAAGGAAAGTAGGGGCCTAAGGGAAAGCCCAGGTCTTCCGTGTATGCCGTCGTATAAGGGGTGAACGAGTAGATATCCCACGAACTTCCAGACAAAAGTACGTTGGCAACGTCCTGGAGATCCGGGTCGCCGTCCCCCAGGTCGTCGATAATGAAAGGATACGTGGTCACCTGGGCCAAATAGCCGCCGTCGTGCAATTCCTCGACGAAATCCGCCATCACCGCCTGGTTCTGGGCTAGCAGAGCCAGATCGCGATTGCCCTGCAGGATATCGAGTATCGCCAACCAATCTCCTTGCTCGAAATACTCGCGAATCAGGGCAATCTCCACCGCGCCCAATTCGCTGTTGATCACCACGGTGTCGACCACGTCCGCCACTGATTCCACGAAGGCCAAGGTATCGCGCGCGTTTTGCAGAAATGCGTCGAGATTATCCTCGTTGGCCCAAGAGCCGTCGTTGCCGTTGAGCAGCGGCCACAAACGTATCGTTACTCCCGATTCCGCTGCGGCCAGGAGCAGTTCCTCCAATTCCTCGGAACCGATATCCCCGGGAGTAGTGTTGAGGTAAAGCACGAACCCGCGTTCCGCGAAAGCAGGCAGCATCTCGGTCACATCCGCAGTATTCATGCCGATGCTCTTGATCGAGTATTCATAGTCGACCGAATCGTCATTGTCGTCGTCGTCATTATCGTCGTCGTCATCATCGTCGTCGTCATCGTCGTTGTCATCGTCATCGTCGTCATTATCGTCGTCGTTGTCGTCGTCATTATCGTCGTCGTCATTGTTGTCATCGTCGTCATCATCATCGATGGGCGACGTGTCGTTTTCGTCATCATCATCGCCGGAAGGACATCCCATGACGGCGAGGGCCAACAGAACAACGAGTAACAAGGTAACGTTTCGCATCGAGAACCTCCGTGTTTCCGGGCGGCATTCTAACAGATAATGGGCAAACATGGTGTTGGGTGTCCCTCGAGTCCGCCGGTTTCTAGGAGGGAGGTTCTGGGCGCATTCACTCCGGCCAGGTGAACAGGGCGAAGACCGGGAAATGGTCGGAGGGGTAGCGGCCGTCTTGGTTGTAGTGCGAGACCTCCGCCGCCGTGGGAGTCAAGTGGTCGGAGTGCAGCACCCAATCGATGCGCGTCGTGCCGGTAGGCACGCCGGTGAAGCTGTGGAACGTCCCTTCGTCGGGCAAAGCGAGCGCCACCCAGGGATCGAGCAAGTTGCCGCTTGAGCCTTGGTAGGATGTCTCGCCCGTCAGGATTTGATACCCCACGTCACCGACGCCTTCATTGAAATCCCCGGTCACGACCACCGGCTCATCGCCGGCGATTTCCGCGATTTTGTCAGCCAACAGCGCCGCCGAACGCTCGTGCACCTCGTCTCCATGGTACGTGTCGAAGTGTGTGTTGAACACAAACAGCGTGCGACCGGTGGCGAGGCTTTCCAGCGCAGCCCAGGTGACGATGCGCGGGCACAACTGGCCGGCGCTGAAGGTGCTGCCGACCACGTCCGGCGTGTCCGAGAGCCAGAAGGTGCTTTGGTCGAGCAGCGCGAATTTGTCGGTGCGGTAAAACACGGCTGAGTATTCGTCGGGAATCACGCGGCGCGAGCGGCCGACCCAGGCGTAGCCGGGCACGTTTTCCGAAACGAAGTTGAGTTGGAAGATCAGCGCTTCTTGCACGCCCATCAGGTCGGGCATCTGCGAGGCGATAAAATCGACGACCATTTGCCGGCGGTGGTTCCAGGCGTTTTCGCCGTCCGGGGACAAACCGGTGCGTAGGTTGAAACTCATCGCCTGGAGCGCCTCGGGCCCGGCGGTGTCGTTGTCGTCGTCGTCGTCATCATTATCGTCGTCGTTATCGTCGTCGTCGTCATTATCGTCGTCGTCGTCATTATCGTCGTCGTTGTCGTCATTATCGTCGTCATCATCGATGGCCGACGTGTCGTCATCGTCATCGCCGGAAGGGCATCCCATGAAGGCGAGGGCCAACAGGACAACGAGTAACAAGGCAACTTTTCGCATCGAAAACCTCCGTATTTCCAGGCGGCATTCTAGCAGATAAGGGGCGGGCGTGTTTTTGGATTCACAGCGACCGGCGTCTTCGCCGCCTCCGCGAGCTTCACATAAAACCATTGTGCGACGATACCTAGTCCTTGCACGGCTATACCCGGAAATTACTGGAAAAGTGATTAAAAATCGACTTATGCGCCGCCATTCTATCGAAACACTCCGAGAGAAAATCCACCCATCGTAACGGGATCATTCGAGAATTGTTCTTGAAGGTTCAGATGAATATTGTTTATAATCCAATAATTATCGCAGTGTTGCAGATGCCCTTAAACCATTTGAAAGTCGGAAAAAGCCTCCATGAAAAAGGTTTTATGCTCATATTGGCCTCTATTTCTGGCTTCTATCTTTCTCCTGGTTGGCACTCTCCCCGAAGTTTGTTCACCATTCGTTGATGTCAACGATTCGAATTTACACCAGATTTCAGCGACAACTGCTGCTGAAAGGATAATCAATTTTCAGAATCCGATCGATTTTTTCATGCCGGAATGGGCTTGTGGATTTCCATTGTTTGGGCACTACCAGTTCCTTCCTCAGTTGGTACTAGCTGTCCTTTACCTGATTACGCTTAAGCTCTTTTCCATTTCAACGCTGTACCATGTACTCGTCGCTTTGCTCCTCTCTGCCACCCCCTGGGTATACTATTATTCGTCGCGCCTATTCGGCTTTTCGCGCATTGCGTCACTTTTTGCCGGAGTCTTATCTCTCACAGTTTTTTCAATCAGCGGTTTCGGCCACGAATTGAACGCCTATCTCGCGTTTGGAACCGGTTTATTCACTCAACTTTTCGGGATGGTCGTTTTTCCATTGGCGTTGGGATTTTCCTGGCGGTGGGCTAGAGGCGAGTATTCAAAGTTAACCCTACCTCTGATGATTCTGATCGCGATGACTGTATCGCATGTGTTTCTAGTCTATCTGTTTGCCATCAACATTGCATTATGGTGGGCAGTCGGCCTATTAGGGTCCAGAGTATCAAGTGCGAAAAAACTGATCGCTCTCGCTGTCTCATCTGTGGCCGCAACAGCCTTTTTTCTCCTGCCAATGGTTTTAAATTCGCCCTATCATGCGAGTAGCCGTTTCGAGCCGTTATCGAAAATTAACGGCAACGGTCTGCAATGGGTATTGGAAAACTTGGTCCATGGCAATCTCTTTGATAGCGGGCGATTGCCACTTCTGACCGGCCTCGTTCTTATTGGTTTAGTGATTTCCATTCGAAAAGGCGCACCACACATTGCGATAGCAATCTCCTTTACTCTGAGCCTGCTGTTGTTCGCGGGGCGCACAACCTGGGGCAGTCTTCTTGATTTTCTGCCAATGGCTAAAGATCTGCATTTTGAACGCTTCATCCTTGGGATGCATTATTTTGGCGTTGTTCTTTCAGGGATAGCTCTGTCCTGGTTGTGGAGTAAATTTCAAAACTACTCAGTCAGAAAACGACGGTTGAGTTATTTGGTTGTATTAATAGGCGTGCTCGGCCTTTTCTACGCTCCCTTTACCTACTTCATCGAAAATCGAAAATTCGTAGAAACAGCAACAATAAGATTTAAGGCTGAGGCGGAAAACTCAAGCAGATTACTCAACTCCGTTTTGCTGGTGAACCCCAATCGAATCTATGCAGGTCCTCGAAACGGATGGGGAACGAAGTTCCCGCTCAACGGAGCACCCGCGTATTTCAGCATTCCCATCGGCGGCATGTCTGTCATTGGACATTTGCCTTTTGGTTGGTCGTTGCCCGGTGATTTTACCTTGACGTTCGATCCATTTCGGTGGGAAGAGCTTGATCTTTATGCTGTGTCACATATCTTTTCCTGGCGTGACGATTCCTATTGGGGCCTGTCGCCACTTTTGTCGAAGGAAAATCGAGCCGTCTACTCGACACCCGCCGGCGGATCGATGTTTCGGGTCGTCGATACGCCGATACTTCTCAAAGCAAACAAGTACACCTATTGGGACAGCACTTACGAGTGGCTGAAAAGCCCTCTACCGAAGCGGGGCCAGTTTATTCAAGTAGCATTTGATTCCCCGCCGAAAAAGAGCTTTGCTTTGACCATAGAAGCCGTTAGTCGCCTTCATCAAAAAATCGTTTTTCTTAATGCGCACGGAAAGCATAATCGAGTTAGGCGACCCATTTATGGAAAGCCGATTCTTGCCGATTTATTCTCACAGGAATTTTCAAAGGGGAGTGTGCTTGATGAGAGCGTTGGTGAGACGTCGCGAGTGACTGTTTACGCTCAACAACCTTCCGCAGTTCTTTTCAAGAAGTCTTTTCATCCTTTTTGGCGAGCTAGAGTCGATGGAAAAGCAATTAAGCCATTTATGGTTTCCCCCGGCTTCCTTGCAGTCGAAGTTTCAGAGGGAGAGCATGTTGTCGAGTTCTATTATCGACCCCCATGGTGGAAATGGGCGCTCTTCATGCTTCTTCCACTCAGCGTCATAGTAACCTGCATTCGAGATCGCCGATGGATGCGTCATGGAAAAGATGCAAACAGCACAAAGGATATGGCCAGGGTCTCGAAAATCCCCTTGTATTTCTTCGTGTTGGCTATCCCCGCTGCCCTTATCATGGCGAAAACCGTTTTTGATCGTTCAACAACAATCGACCGGCTCCCTCCCGTTGGTGAAAGACTTAGACGTAACGAGCCCACAAAACAGGTAGAACGCATCTATTCCGGTCAAATACCCTTTGATTCCGGTCTTACCGTCACAACGAATAAGCAATGGGTGAAAATCTTTCGGCTTCACAAACGATATGAGTCATTCGAAGCCTGGGTATCGGCGGTGCCGATCGGTTCTTGTGAAGAAATGGGTAGCGTCAAATTTGAAATCTTTGCAGACAACAAACGTATTTCTCGTCCCATGATTATAGATAAAACGACGTTTCCGAAGTATGTTTGTGTTCCTCTCAACTCGGCTGAAATGCTGGAACTTCGGGCGACGCCCTTAAGACCAACAAATTCTTGTTTCTACAAAATTACTTGGGCCGAGGGGGCACTTCGATGAATCTGGATCGGCATGAATTTCTCATACTGACCATCCTTTTTAGTTGCAAATAATAACGCCGATGTTGTCAGGGGGCAGGCCATTACCGGCCCTGGCGATTAAAAAAAGCGGCGCCTTGCCGGCGCCGCCTTCCTCAAAACAGATGTGATCTAAAAGGGCCACCAGTCTGAGTCTTCGTTCTCCTCATCCCATTCATCCTCGCCATACGGCGTCGAAAAGATGGACTGATCATTGCCCTGATACACCGTGTCTTCGTCCTTGGCGGCCGTATAATCGCTCTGGTGGTAGACCAGTGACAGATTGTAGGACCAGGCATAGGGACTCGATGCCGTCCCGTTTTTCAGTTCCCGTTTCGCACAGAAGTAAATGGTTTTGTTTCCCGCAGTCACCGGGTAACGGCGTTGCGACGAAAAGGGCATCATGACATAGGAGGACGTGTCCGTGTAAGAAGAGGACGCGAGATTAATCATCGCGGTTCCCGATGTCGCGGCGCATGTGTCGGAGCTAGTCAACAGGGAGTAGAAAATTCCCCCGAAATAATTATTCCATGTGCCGTACCCGGTAAGGCTCGCCTCGATGTACCCGTCATCGGGCGCCGTAATGGTCGCGCTGGCGATAACCGCATAAGCGTCAGATGTGACCTGCGGGCCGGCGTGGTTTTTGACAAAAGTGCTTCCGGCCGGAATCGCGGGCCCGGTGGGCCCCGACGGGCCGACTGGTCCGGATGGACCCTGTACACCAGCGGGCCCCGCAGGTCCCGAAGGTCCCTGTGCGCCCGCAGGCCCCGAGGGTCCCTGTGTGCCCGCAGGTCCGGAGGGTCCCATCTCGCCCGCAGGCCCCGAGGGTCCCTGTGCGCCCGCAGGTCCGGAGGGTCGCCCCGAGGGTCCCTGTGTGCCCGCAGGTCCGGAGGGTCCCATCTCACCCGCAGGCCCCGAGGGTCCCTGTGCGCCCGCGGGTCCGGAGGGTCCCATCTCACCCGCAGGTCCGGAGGGTCCCATCTCGCCCGCAGGCCCCGTGGGCCCCGCAGGCCCTTCAGGACCGGTCTCCCCCTGCAGGATGGTCACTTCCTTGCTGGCCAGGGGCGGATTGCCGGTATCCACCGACAAAACGTAATCGCCGGGCGTCAAATCCAACGGCAACCAGCCTTTCAGTTCTGTGGCAGTGGAGGCGGGATCGATCTCCAACTCCCAGCTTTGCTTATTAGGCACCGAGGCCAGTGTGACAATGGTGGTATCGGTCAAGAGGTGGCTGCCCGAAACCAACAAAGCGTTTCCGAAAAAGTTGTCGGCATGGCCCGGTGCCCCGTCTGGGGAGCCGTCGCCGTTTACGGTGAGGATCTCGGGGGGGCTTTCGCTGGTGTCGTCATCATCGTCGTCATCGTCGTCATCGTCGGTGTTGTCATCGTCGGCGTTGTCATCGTCGGTGTTGTCATCATCGGTGTTGTCATCATCGGCCGAATCGTTATTGTCCCCGCCGCCCCCGCAGGCCGGCAGGCCAAGCATCAGAAGGAAGGAAACGAGAAATACCATCACAAATATAGTTCTTTTCATAACAACCTCCCCTAAAATTTCAAACGACGTTCCCCATTTCAAGCTGCGATTTCGGCTCTCCAGGCACACCGCCCAGAAAAAGCCACTCTTCGTGTAGCCGGTTTCGCCAAAATCTTTATTGCGATGGTTTATAATACCCCTGTATAGTACCAGATTCAACTATTTCCCCAACAAAGGTCGCATTTAAACGAACCTGTTTCCAGACCCTCTAAGATTTCGGGAAAATTACGCGGTGCAATATCGTCGTCGGCTGATCCGTTTAAATGTCCAAACGAAGACATCCTTCAGGCTTTCACTATTTAGCGGAGATATTTCGCTGCTGCGATTGACGAAGCGGGCGCAAACGGAAGAGGAAACGAAGCGCCGGCTACTTATTCAGTTCCTTGCGCACGGTTTCGACCGCGACCAGCAGCGTTTGCACCACCGCCTTGAACGAGGGGAAATCCACCGGCTGCTCACCGGCGAAGGTGTAACTGAGGCGCACTTCGGTGCTCTGCGGGTCCCACTCAAGTTTGCCGACGGTGATTTGATAATTCAGCCTGGCCAGAGTTTGAAACTTCGCAAGTTGCGCGGCGGGGATTTTCGCCACGTCGAGAACGGCGAGATACACAACGCGCTGTTCGGGCATCGCGCGGACCAAAAAGCTTTCCGGCTTCGTACCGCGAAAACCGAGCTTGAATGTGCGTTCACCGCCGGACGCGGTTTTCGCCTGAACCTGCAATTGCTTCAGAAGATTGTCGAGCTGGGCGGGCGTAGTGCCCGCGGCCCACGCCATCGTGGCAAGCAGCACGAGGGCGAGGGTCAGGGAAGCTATTTTTCTCATCTCACAACTCCGGGTCGTAGAGGGGTTCGGTGAAATACCGCTGCAGCATCGGCGGCAGGCTCTCGGGCGCCACGCCCTCGGTCCAGCGGTCGAGGGGCAGGCCGTTTTTCGTGTGCCAAAAGAGGATCGGCGCCTGGCGATCAGGGCAGCTGTACAGATACGCGAGCAGGCCGGCGAAGGCTTTGCCCGTGTAGGTCGGGTCCAGATCGATGCCGTCGGTGTCGCGGGCGAGGAAGATCGCTTCTTTTCCTGCCGCGGTGGGACGCCCGTATTCGCCGCCGAAAAAGTCGTCGAGCAAATCGATGTCGCGGGTGCTGAAATGCATCGCCGGAAAGGTGGAGTCGATGTGCCGCAAATAGGAGGCGACCAGGTTCGCGTGGGTCGCCACGACCAGTTTGTTGGTCACGATTTTCGGCACGATGCGCACGCCGATCACGCGCACGTTCGACCCGGCGGCCCGCAGACCGACCAGTAGACCCGCGTGCGTGCCGCAAGAACCGGTGGCGACGAAAATGCGGCTGGGTTCGGGCATGTCGCCGGCTTTTATTTGCGCGGCCAATTCCAAGCCCGCTTCGACAAAGCCCACGTTGCCGATACGGCTGCTGCCGCCGAAATACATGAAGTAGGGGGGCGTGCCGGTCTCATGCGCGACGCGGCGCGAGTGAAGCATCATTTTCACCGCGGCCTCGGCCTCGTTTCTCGACAGCAGATAAATCGGGTTGCAGCTGTGGTCGACCAGGATGTTTTCCCGCACGTAGCTCAGCACCGGTTGCGGCACGACGGCCAGCACCGGTTGATAGCCGAGCCGGCAGCAGAAAAGGCTCGTGGCGGCGGCGTGGTTGGATCCCACGCTGCCCATCGTCATGATCTGCTTCGCGCCGCAGCGGGCGGCATCGGCAAAGATGAACTCGAATTTCCGCGGCTTGTTGCCCGAATAGAGATCGGAATCCAGATCGTCCCGCTTGATCCAAACCTCGGCCCCGAGCCGCGCGGAGAATTTCTCGCAACGCTCTACAGGCGTGGGCAGATTGGCCAGTTGCTGCCACGGCAAGCGGTCGGCCAGGGCGGGAAAACGACGAAACAACCAACGACGGTCACGGGATTCACTCACGATGCGCCGGTCCTTTCAACGCGGCAAAGCCAAGCAAATCCCGCACTATGCGGGGGATCTGCCGCGTGACGATCACAATACGTGCGAAATTTACCAGATTCTCCAACATCGTGGACCGCCGATGCAAGACCGGACGCGCCGCGGCCAATTTCGCCAGGAAATCCGCCGGCCCCTCGAAGTCCTCCATTTGCAGGTAAGCGCGGCCCAGATCGCCGGGCACGTGCGCGTCGGAACCGGCTGTCAACGGCTTGCCGAAACGCGCCGCGTATTCCACCGCGCGGGCGTCGGCCGACGCCGACTCGACTCGGGCGTTGAGGCCTTCGACCGCGTCGCACAGTTCCAGGGCGCGCCAGAGGGCGGGTGGGCGCAGTCTCACCGGCGCGGAGCGGGCGAAGATATGCGGCAATACGACCAGTCCGCCGTGGTCGTGGATGAAATCGACGGTCCATTCGACGGACCGGCCCGCGGGGGGCGCTTCATCGACGAAATAGGCGAGCACCTCGCCGTCGCGGGTGTTGATCTCCACGCCCGGAATCAAGCGCACGGGGGAATCGATCTCCCGCAAGCGGTGATAGCCGTCGAGAGTGTTGTGGTCGGTGACGATCACGGCGTCGAGCCCGGCGGATTCGGCGTCGCGCAGGTATTGGTCAAACAGCGTCAGAGCGTCCCAGGAAGCGGCACTGTGACTATGGCAATCGATGCGAATCATAACCGCAGCATCATACACGAGACGGCGTAATTGTGGGGCGTTAACCGAGCTTTTTTTGCTCGCGAAACCCCCGTTGGATTGGTCTTGACCCCTATCTGGCGATTGGGTACACTCCGCGAGTTCTCACGTGGTCGGGTAGCTCAGTTGGTAGAGCAGCGGACTGAAAATCCGCGTGTCGACGGTTCAACTCCGCCCCCGACCACCACGAAAGCCACGCCTCCGGGCGTGGCTTTTTTTGTCCTCACCCAGCCCCAAGCTGAGCCTGGACCGGGCAAGGTCCGGCAAGGCTGAGCTTTGACTCAAAACCGCGTGCATCCGGCGACGTCACTGCCACCGCAACCGCTCCCGTTGGTCGCTCGGCGCGCCCCAGGCAGTGCTTGGGCTTACAACTGACGAGGAGACCGTTGACGACGACGTCGTCGATGACGACACTACCGATAGCGACACGACCGACGGCGACGATGACGACGACGGTGATGGCTGCGGCTGCCGATTCTCTGGGGCGGCTACGGTCGCCCCTCCACCTCATGTCACGACTTGCCAGAATGTGTATTCTAGGAACGTCAACTTTGGAGGCTACAAAATGAAATTGAATAGGTTCTCCCAATTATTGTTATTGATCATGATGGCTTTGCTCGCCATTGCCTTCAGCGGATGTGGCGACGCTGACGATGACGATAATGACGATCAACCCGATAGTGATGATGATGCCGTCGATGACGATACTGTGGATGATGACGACACCGGTGATGATGATACTATCGATGATGACTCAGGCGATGATGACTCGGGCGATGATGACTCAAGCGATGATGATACGGGGGATGACGATACCGGCGATGACGATACCGTGCTCCCCGATGCTTATGATGGGATGAATCCAAGCGGAAAAATGCTTGCAGAAATTCTTGGTGTTTCCAGTCATATGAGTCGCGGCACCGCCTATAGTTGGAAGCGTGAATTCGAAATCGAGAAATTGGTCGAAGCCAATATGACCATGGTGCGAACCGATTTCCATTGGTCAAACATCGAACCGGAAGACAATGTTTGGAATTTCGACGGACTCGACACGATGACCGATCTTTGTCTTGACGCCGGTTTGGAAGTTACCGCCATCTTTTTGAATAGCCCAGATTGGGCTACGCCTAGTGGATTGAACGACGATATCGATCCGGTGGAATACGCCGATTATACCGGTCATCTGGCGGAACATTATGGTGACCGTATCGACAATTACGAAGTCTGGAACGAGCAAAATACATCCCGTTTCTGGAAACCGGAACCCAACCCCGAACACTACGGCACGATACTAAAAGCGGCTTACACGGCGGTTCATGAAAACGATCCGGACGCGACGGTGATCTTTGGCGGTCTTTCCGGTTTTGAGATGAAACTGTTCCATGAGATGGGTGTCTGGAATTTCCTGTATCGCGTTTGGGAAGAACATAGCGACATTTGCGACTATTTTGATGCGATGTCTATTCACCCATATTCGTTTTTGCAGCAACCGTGCCCCGAGTTTGATTTGGATTTGGGTTTCTACCACTACCCGAGCATGTTGGTGATGGTGGAGCAGGTTCGCAATATCCTCAATATTATGGGGTGTCCGGATAAAGAGATTCAATTCACTGAAGTCGGGTGGCCCAGCCTGATTATCAACGATGATCGTCAAGCGGCTTACTTGGCCAGGAGTCTGCAATTTGCCATGAAAGCGGGAGTCGCTATCTATGATTGGTATACGTTCTGGGACGGCTCCGGTAGTGCTTCTTTGCCCACCGAAGATTATTTCGGTCTGTTTACTTATCCGGAGGACACGGAGGAGACCGATCCGAAACCTTCCTATATGGCCCTAATTGGCGCCAGCGAAATAGTTGGCGATGCCCACTATGCCGGCGATCTTGGCGAGGCTCTTGGGTGGGATAACGGCGACTATGCATATGTTTTGGCGAGTGACGCCGATCTCTGGACGGTGGCTCTGTGGCATGACGGTAGTATGATATTCCAGGAGACTCAGGTCACCATCCCGTTTCCTGATGATGTGGCAGCTCAGTGGGTGCTCTATGATCAGGATGGAGAACAGATCGACTCCGGAGAAACGGATGCCGGCGAGTTGGTTGTCACGATTTCCGGAGAAGTATGTTACCTGCAATTCGGACGCTAATGGTCCGTTTCGAATCTGAGCCAACCTTCGACACCGACGACGGAGGCGAATGAACGGGGCCGGCCCCTACGTGGTGCCTGGGGCTCGTAAAGGCGGCGAAGACGCCGGTCACTCTACGTCGCACGGCACGCCGGTATCCTGCCAGCCCAGGGCGGTGCCGGCGCCGGCGTCGATCAGCCCTTGCATGCGGCCGACCCAGTAAGTGACCGGGAAGCCCATGGCGGCGTACTGGACGGTAGCTTCACGGCCTCCGTAACTGCGGTAGAGCATGAAGGGGTCCATCTGCCATTGGAAGTCTCCGGGGACGCGGTACTGGACCGGCATGCCTTCGACGGCGCGTGCGAACTCGTCTTCGATCCACCCCTCGACAATGACGAGCCCGAACAAAGTGATATCTTCCAAGTACATGTCGCGGTCATCTTCGGATAGCTCCTCGATTTGGACGCCCGGCGGCGGGTCCTCACGCCAATCCACAGAATAGTTACGGCGCGGCTCGTTGCGATCTGTCACACCGTATTGGCCCGCGTTGGCCAGCATGTCGACGATGAAATCAAGGTAATCCTGCCGACCGGCGTCAACCTGGTCGTCGACCATGGTGCCGTACAGGATGCCGAAATAGCCGTCGTTGGCTTGTTCCAGGTCTTTGTGCCGCATTTCCTCGGCGATGGCTCCGGCGAGGTTGGTCCAGTATTCCGGGTAGATGCTTTTGTCGATGCGGTTCTGCATGTTCCACAGTGAGGGGTACAGCAGGCTGGGTCCGTAGTGGGGGCGGCACCATTTGGGCATGTAGAACGAGCCCATCAGGTTGATCACCTCCCAGTACTGCAACTCCTGCTGGAGACCTTCCACGAAATCCAGGTAGCGAGAATCGCCGGTCAGGTAGTGGGCGGCCAGCGCCCATTGCGTCATGAAAACGATTTCGCCGCCGTTGACCGTAGGCGCCATCAACCACGCCACCGGGACGACTCCCTGGCGCTGCATGCGTATGACCAATTGGGTGAAATCGAGCATGAAGCCCAGAAAGTCGGAGGCGTCAAAGTCGTACTCGGGATCGACTTCCATCGGCGGGCCGTCGGGACAAGTGTCGTCGAAGGCGTCCATGTAATCGGGGTTGGGCTGTTCCATGACGTAGGCGGTGATTTCGTCGACTTGCGTAATGTCGATGTCGTCGGGGTCCAGCAGCAGGCGGTCGGAACCCAGGTATGCCGCGACGGCCTCGACAATGATCGGATTGGACTGCAGGTTGCGGATTCGCATTTTCTTCATGCGATTGAGCGTGCAGGGGATCTCGGTTTGGATCACTTGCCGCAGGTGCTGTTCGCGCGGGCCTTGGTCCTCGAGCAGATCGTAGGCGAGCATGACGCCGGGTAAGCCGCGGACGTACATATCGCGAGAGGCGTCGCCCATCCACACGGGCGTCACGTCCCAGTGCTCGCCGCCGACTTCCACGCCTTCGGTGTAATACGCGGGCAGGCGCTCGAGCATCGCTTCGGAAAGCGGATAGCGGAAGTGCCAGTCGCCGGGTTCGTGGTACTCGGTGACGGCCATGCCGGCCAGTCCGATCGGATGGCTCGGCCCGCCTTCTTCCATCATGGCGAAGTGGCTGCGTATCAGCAGGCCGGGAATTTCGTTGGCTTCATATTGGAACGCCGTGGATTCGAAGTGGGCCAGCATGCGTTCATAGTCGGCGTCGGTGCCGGTCGAGGCGTAACGCGCGGCCGCGGCCAGCAGCGCCGTGCCGGTCCAACCCGCAGCATCGCCGTAGCCGTCGTATTCCTGGAAGTACTGTGGGTCGCTCCACGTTTCCTCGGGTGTGCCGGGAGGCATGGACTGCGTCATGATGAAGGCGGCGTGTTGGCCTTCCATGCGGTTGTACAGGTCGAAGTAGCGGTCGTAGTTGAATGTCTGTTCGACCCAGGGGTCGGGATCGACGACCCAATCCTTGCTGCCGCCGTCGTAGATGGCGCAGCGATGCACGGTCCCCGTTTGGCATTGCTCCTGGCGGTACACCGCGCAGGCGTCGACCGACGGAGGCAATGGCGACTCGTTCGGCGTCACGAATTTGCTGAAGGTGGGTAGGCCTTCGGGTGTCGTGTCGTCGTCATCGTCGTCGTCGTTATTGTCATCGTCGTTGTCGTTATCGTCATTGTCGTCGTCGTCATTATCGTCGTCATCGTCACCGACGTCGTCGTTGTCATCGTCGTCGTCACCGGCGCAGGCAAAGGCAAGCGAAATGACCAGCAACAACAAAAGGGCCATCCAAATGGAAGGTCGCATAATGTCCTCTTTCCACCGGTGTTACGGAGCCGGTGGCCGACTCTATTATGTGGGCGGAAGCGGGCTTGGGCAATGCTGGGAAAAAGGCGTCATCCGACACATTCGGATTGCATCAACACTGAACCGGCTTGCGGGCGGCGGCCGACGCGCCGGAGAAACAAAAACACAAAAGAACAGTTAATCGGTTCGTTGTCGAAACAGTTCTATGGTAAAATCCTCGCCACGCGACAGTGATGTTCGCAACAAGGGGGATACTGTGATTGACGTCAGTGCACTCGCGCCGCGCGAGGTTGCCGGTGTTTGCGACCATACCTTTCTAGACCGTCCCGAGTGTTTCCGTGCCGAGGCCGATCCCTTGATGGCTTACGACCGCGCCGTGGAAGAGTTTCTTGACGCCACCTTGGCGTTGGACCCAGCGCCGTATGCCGTTTGCGTGCGGCCGGAGGAAGTAGAACGCGTGGTGCGGCGCTTCCTGAATGCCGGGCGTAGCGACATCAAGGTTGCGGCGGTTGTGGGCTTTCCCTTGGGCGACCAGTATCGGCCCGGCATCAAGGGCGACGAAACCAAGTGGGTGCTCGACGCGGGCGCGTCGGAAGTGGACACAGTGTTGCGCTGGCGCAGCCTAATGGCGGGGCGCGAGGTGGAAGTCACAGCCGACCTGGCGGCGGTCGTCAAAGCTGCGACGCGTTTTGACGCGAAAGTGAAAGTCATCTTGGAAACCTGTCAACTCGATGAAGAGGCGATCGCCAAGGCCTGTAATCTATGTCGTTTGGCCGGGGTGAATTTCGTCAAGACGAGTACGGGATTCGGCAAAGGCGGAGCGACCGTCGCAGCGCTGAGGGTGATGCGCGCAAACTTCCCACGGGGCATCAAAATCTCGGGCGGCGTCAAGGCCGACAACCTTGGCGAATTGCTTGCGGCCGCGTTGGGACCGCAGGTCGAATCACTCGACCCCTTGCAGATACGTATCGGCGAAAGCTCGCTGCTGTAGACCCTACCAATCCACGTCGGAAGCCAATCGCTGCCATAACTTCCACGGCCAGCCGGAGGTCAGGTGAAAGGGGTAGTTGCCGCCCCAGGTCACGCCGCCGGAGCATAGGTAGGAAATGTTGAATCGCCCCGATAAATAGGGGATGACCAGCGAGTTGCGGCACACCGACATGCTGGCCAGCGCCCGGCTGATGAAGGCTTCGAACGCCGCCGACACGGCTTCGCTTTTGAACGCGAGGATCGTCGCTTTCTTGAAGCCGGGAATCTTATCCATCGCCGCCAGCGCGTTATTGAACGGTTTGATCAGTTTCGTGCGCCAGCTTCGATCTTCTTCCCGGAGGCGCTTGAGTGCGCTTTTGGCGATGCGATCCTCCTCCACGTAATCCCACGCCGCCATGTCCCACCCGACCATTTCCGCTAAGCGGCTTAAAATCTCGGGTGCGGCCTTCACGATGACCACGTCGGGCTCCCAGGACTCGGGAAAGTTGGCGAGCAAGGCGAGAAAAACTCCGGCGGTGCCCGGCGGCAGCGTCGGGGCGATGTCTTCCTCAAATTTCGACGAAGGTTCGACGAATCCGAGCACCGGCGGCACCCACCGGCAGGTGTGGATCGATTCGGCTGTCACGAAATGCGCCCTGCCATGCGCCGCCTGGTCCACGGCTTCGCAAAAGCTCACGCCGTGAAAAATCGGCGTGTCGGTCATCGTTTCCGGTAGTGAGTCCAGTACCTTGGCGCCGACCGGCGGTACCGGCAGATGGATTGCCATGACACCTCCTTGTCTGCGGCACGATAACGAAAGACGCGCGGCGAATAAAGAGCGGTTTACCTGCGGCGTCCCTCTGGCGTAAGGTGAATCGATCCAACAACGCGAGGTTCCATGATCCGCATTGCCGACGCTGTTTCCGTAACCGACAACGTGGTGGCGCGCGCTGTGGACAGTCGCGACACGATCATGATTCGATCGATCATACAGGAACAAATCGCCGCCGGCTGCGACTACTTGGACCTCCATGCCGGTTGGGACGGCAAGGCCGTTTCCCACATGGTGGATGATTTGGTGTGGCTCGTTTATCAGGCCTTGGAAGCCGGAAACGTAGGCTTGTGCCTGGACAATCCCAATCCGGAAGTGATCGCCCAGGTCGCGCCGCACGTGGCGGGTAAACGCAAACTGCTGATCAACTCGTCAACCGCCGGTCGCAAGCACTTGGGCGAGATGCTCGACCTGGCTTTGGAACACGACGCGGGGCTCATCGTGCTGGCCTCCGACGACAGCCATTTTTCACTCGACCCGCAAACCCGACTCGCCGTCTGCCGGAAGATCTACTTGCGCGCGATGGACGCCAAGCTGCCGCCCGAGCGTTTGTTTCTGGATGCCATCGCGATGCCCTTGGTCTCCTACCCGGAAAGCGGGCAGGTGATGTTCGAAGTGCTGCGAGCCATCAAGGACAAGTTCCCGCATACCAAGGCCTGCCTCGGGTTGTCCAATCTTTCCTTTGGGCGGCGGCACCGCCGCGCGATTCACCGCGCCTGCGCTGCGTTGGCGGTCTGGTACGGCGTGGACGCGATGATCATGGATTGCCGCGACAAGGAGTTGGCGCGGATCATCGAAGCGGCGACGCTGGTGGCGGGATTGGCGAATCCCGACGACGAGGGCACGCCGGCGGCCTGATTATTTTTCCGAAATCGCTTCGAGAGTGACGGGGCCGCGCAGATCGCGCGCCGTCAACACCCAGCGCGCCGTGCCATCCTCGAGGAAGGTCGCGTTGGTGCGCCGAATCTCGCCGGGCATTTTCACACTAACCCGCAACATCACCGGCCCCACGTGTTCGGGCACCTGCGTGCCGGCGGGTACCAGCGCGGGCAGCTTGAGGCGGAAGACGTACAGCCCGCCGTCGGTTCCGGCAAAGAGCATCGAACTACCCGTTTTATCCAGGCGCAGCGGCTTTTTGGTGCGCAGTGTGAGGACCAGCCGGCCTTTCTGGTCACGCGCCCGGCTCCAATCCCAGTCGCCGGCGATCGTGGGCAGCGTGCCGATGACCGTCAGCAGCAGGCTTTCCACGGCGCTGTCCACGCGGCTGTCGATGCGGTAGGCGACGGCCAGGCTCGAGCGGCGTCCGACCGTTGCGTCGAGTTCGAGACTCAGCAGATCGCCCCACTGACCCAGCACCGCCAGCACGTCGGGAATCGTCGGTTTGACGCCCTCGGTGAGTGTTGGGGCGGGCAGTGGCGGCGTTTCGTCGGCCGCCGGAGTGCGCGGCGCTTCGTCGCCGCAATCCACATGCGAGGTGGCCTTGGCCGTCAGACCGTTACGATACAGTTCGAGCACGTTGCTCTCCCACATCGGGTTGCCGCCGGTATCAACTTGCGGCGCGTCGCTGGCCACGACCTTGCCCGGTACGACCAGGCGCAGGCGGAAGCGGCCCTTGTAGTATTCTTCAATCAGGGCGCGGCGCGCCTCGGGCGATTGCTGTCCCAGGATGTCGTCGGCCACGCGATTCATGCTTTCGAAGGTGACGGGCGGCAGGGCCAGCGCGGTTTCGTATCGCGTCCCGCAACCCTCGCCGGTTGTGGCGAAGGCGAGGCGACCGTTTTTCAAGGTGACGTCCTGCTCGGCGTTTTCGGGCTGAACCCAAAAGCGGTTCAGGTCGCGCGGCGTGTCGAATGAGTAACGATAGCGAAGCACGAGGTGGTCGCCCTGCGTGAGAATCACGCGTTCGAGCAACTCCACGCCTTCGCGTTCGTAGAAAACCTTGTCCAGCCGATTGAGCACGGCAGCCTTTTCCCGCGTGAGGGTCGAGCCCATCGACGCGGCGCCGATGATCGCCGTTCGCTCGGGCATGCGCACCCATACAGTGACGAAGCCGCTGCCGTCGACCAGCACCTTCACTTCCGATTCCATGTCGAAGCAGCCGGTTGTCGCCAGCATGAGGGCGATTAGAGTCACGAGGATCGCGCAATGTCTTTGCATACCGGCAGGATAGCGGCGCGGACGGTTGCGAGCAAGACATACAGGTGGGCGGCGATCACTTCGCAATCGGGAACCGCGCAGCCAGGTCGGCGGGGACGCCACCGGCTTGGGCGATGGCGCTGAAAACCTCGACGGTCTCGCGCGCATGTCGTTGCTTTGTCGGGTCGTCGGGTTCAACGCGATAAAGCCCCAAGCGAATGCTCGTGCCGTGGTTCCATTCGTAGTTGTCCATGAAGGACCAATAGAAATAGCCGCGGGCGTCCACTCCATCCTCGACGGCGCGGGCCAGCCAACTGAGGTTTTCGACGACCAGGCGGATTTCGGTATCGATGTCTCCGCGCGGAACGTGTTGGCCGTTGTTTTCGGTGACGTAGATCGGCAGGCCGTAGGTTTCGGTCAGCCACATCGCCATGTCGTACAAGGCGCTGGGATCAACCAGGCTCATGTCGAGGCTCAGCGGGTTGAAGTTACTTAGTGGCGACACCCAGGGGATCAGCGGGAAGGGCAGACCCGCCAGTTTCACGACAACTTTGTAATTTAGGCCGAGCCAGTCCATGCGCCCGTCCAGGTCGTCGCGGTATTGCGATTCGCCGTCGAGGTTGGCGTCGAGTTCGCCTGAGCACGCGGCGTTGAGGAAGGCGGAGTTCCACAGGTAGAAGCCGTTTTCGGCGGCCGACACATCCCACGGGTTGTTCGGATCGAGCGGGCGAAAAGGGGCGATGGCGTACACGAGCCCGACGCTCGCCGCCTCGCCGTTGTTGTCGGCGTCGTAGACATCGGCGCTGTGCACGGCGTCGTACATGCGGGCGTGCGCCTCGATCATGGCCAGGAAGGCGGTCTTGAACGAGGCGTCGTCAACCAGACGCAGCGGCGGATTGGTACGCGTGGGAGTGGGCATGAGATAGCCCGAGAGCAACACCGCGAAGGGCTCGTTCTGCGTCGCCCACAGGTCGACTTCTGCGCCGAACTCACGCGCCGCGAAACCGGCGTACTTGGCGATTTCGGTAACGGCACGCTCCCGGTCCAGCCAGCCGCGGGCCGTGCAACGGCGAAAGTCCAGCGTGCAGCCGACCCCGTCGTGAAGCCACGTGGGCAGCGTGTAGTGGTGCAGGGTGACCAGTGGCGTGATGCCGCGCTCGCGCAGCGCCGCGAACACCGCGTGGTAGTGCGCCAGGGCGTCGGCGTCGGCGATTTCGCGCAGGGCTTCGGTTCCCTCCACGCCGACGGTCGATTGCGGGAAGATGCGGCTCCATTCCAGGCTCATGCGAAACGCGTTGCTGTGCAGTTCGTCACGGGCCAGATCGAAGTCGTCTTCGTAAAGCTCCCAGTGCCCGGGGCCGACGACAGCCGGGTCCTCACCGGCGACAAAGGAAAGGGGGTGTGCGACGGTTTGCGGATTCGTGACGAACTGATACCAATCCGACGCGGTGTCGGTGCAACTTGCCTCGTCGAGCGTCGGGCAGCCCATGTCGCATTGAAAACCGGCGGTCGCCGCCCCGAACAGAAACCCGGGCGGGAAGGGGAAGGCGATCTCGTCGTTGTCGTTATCGTCGTTATCGTCGTCGGAATCGGCTTCGGCGATCTCGTCGTCATCGTCGTCGCCGCACGCCGGAAAAATAAGAAAAACAGCAATACATAGCAAAATGGTAAAAAATGTTTTCATGGTTTTGTTATCCTTGCTGCCGGCGGTGGCGTCAAGAAGCGAAACCGGGTCTTGTTTGCCACCGGCACCTTTTTTAGGAGAACCAACTCCATGATAGAGACGAAACCCGAAATCGGCCGGCGACTGGAAATCGTTGTGGAAAGCATCGCACCTTCCGGCAAAGGCAAGGGCCGGGCGCGAGACATGTCGCCGAAATTTTCCTTTTTTGTGGAAGGAACCGTGCCGGGCGATCGTGTGCTGGCCGAGGTGACGGGGGGCAAGAAACGGTATTTCGAAGCCGACCTCATCGAATTGCGCGAGGTCGGACCGGACCGCGTCGCCCCGCCGTGCCCGCACTACGAAGACTGCGGCGGCTGCCAATTGCAGCATCTCGACTACCAGGCGCAACTAGAGGCCAAGCGCGACGTTCTACGCTACCACCTAAAACGCCTGGGATTCGGCGACGTGGACGTGCCCCCCCTGGTCGCCTCGCCGAATCCGCTGCGCTACCGAGTTCGCAGTTCGCTGGATCTACTGCCCGGCGGCTCGCTGGGCATGGCGCGGCGGCGTAGTCGCGACTTGGTCGAAATTCGCTCCTGCCATCAAATGCACGCCGCGTTGGAAAGCGGCTTGTTCCAGGCCGCCGTGAAGTTCGCCGAGCGCTATCCGCGCGGCAGGGTGAAAATCGTCGGCGTATTGGATTCTACGGAACCGCGACGCGTATTCTGTCACCCTTACGTCGATGCCCGCGAAATGCACGCGCCGAGCGATTGGTTTCTGCTCGACAGCCGGTCGTTACGAGCCGCCGGTGATGCGCTTTGCCGCTATGAGGCGTTTGGTTTAGACCTGCGCTATGCGCCCGACTGCTTTACGCAGGTCAACCCGTCGCTGAACGAGAAGTTGGTCGGCTATGCGGTGGAACGCCTCGCGCCGAGTCGCAGCACCCGCGTGCTGGAGTTGTATGCGGGCATCGGTAATTTCACGCTGCCCGTGGCGCGCCACGCCAAGCGCGTAACGGCGGTGGAGTGGGCGCGCGGGGCCTCGTTCTTGACGGAGAACGCGCGGCGCAACGGGCTAAGTAACGTGACGGTCATCGGCGGCGACGCGGTGACGACGCTTGGGAGCCTGGCTCGGAAAAAGCAGCAGTTCGAGGCGGTTTTGCTCGATCCGCCGCGTGAAGGACTCGGGCCGCGCGGCGTGGACCTCCTGGGCGCGCTGGGGCCGCGGCGCATCGTCTACGTATCGTGCGAGCCCAAGAGTCTGCTGGCCGATGTGGCGAGGCTGAACGGGTTCCGGTATCGGTTGGCAAGCGTGCAGGCTTTCGATATGTTTCCGCAGACATTCCACTTGGAAACTGTAGCTGTTCTGGAGCGCTGATGATCCAAGCGATTCGCAACGTCTTGGTGATCACCGGCATCGTGCTTTCCACCCTCGTGTTCGCGATGAGCGCGGTGGCGTTCATGCTCGTGGGCATCAAAGGCCGTCTTATCGACCGGCACGCGACGATCTGGTCGCGCACGGTGGCGTGGATTGCCGGGATGAAACTGCAAGCGTTCGGCAAGCAGAACGTTGACCCGCAACGGACCTACGTGGTGGTGGTCAACCACCGCAGCCACCTGGACACTACCGTGCTCTACGTGCAATCGCCGGTGCCTATCCGCATGCTGGCCAAGGCGTCGCTCTTCAAAATCCCGGTGCTCGGCTGGTGCATGACGCTGGCCGGGCAGGTGCCCGTGCACCGGGACGAGGGCAAAACCGATATGGTCCGGTTGGAGCGAGATGTCGACCGGCTCATTCTCGAGGCCGGCCGCAGCCTTTGCGTTTTTCCCGAAGGCACGCGGCAGCAGCCCGGCGAATTCGGCGATTACAAAATGGGCGCCTTTATCATGGCGAAGGAATTCGACCTGCCGATCCTGCCGGTGAGCGTTGAAGACACGGGAAAGATCCTACCGGCGAAAATCGTGCGCTTCCGCAAGGGAGAAGTGAAACTGCGTTTCCATCCGCCGATTGCGGCCGAAGGAAAAACCGTCGACGAACTGGCCGCCGAAACCAAGTGCGTGATTGAGGCAGGGTGTCTGGCGTTGCGTGGTTGAAGCGGGCGCGACCTACAAGTCTTCGACCGAGCCCTTGCCCTCCCGGATGATCTCCGGGAAACCTTCCATAAAAGAAATGATGGTACTGGGTTCCGGGTAGATGTAACCGGCGTCGATGATCAAATCTACCTCGTGTCCGAAAAGCCGCATGATGTCGTCGGGGTCGGCCAGCAGTTCGCCGTCCAGGGCGCGCACGCTGGTACTAACCAGCGGCAGGCCGATTTCACTAGCCAGCGCCTGCAGAATGTTGTCGGCGGGGCAGCGCAGCCCGACTTCCTTGCGCGGCGTCTGCGTGATGCGCGGCGCGGCCTTGGTGGCGGGCAGAATGAAGGTATAGGGCCCGGGCAGCAGACGCCTCATCGCGCGGTAGGCGACGTCGTCAACCTTGGCATACTCGGCGATATTCGACAGGTCGGCGCACAGCAGCGACAGCGGCCGGTCCAGCGATTTGCCCTTGATGCGGTACAACGATTCGATGCCCTTTTTGTTTTCCAGGTGGACGCCGAAGGCGTAGGTCGTGTCGGTCGGATGGACGACAATACCGCCGCGGTTCAATATGTCGACAGTCTTGCCGATCAACCGCATCTGCGGGTTCTCCGGGTGTATGTGAAACAGTTCGGCCTTCGCCATTTGCTTTCCTTAGATCGTCGAATCGTTGTCGTCGTTATTGTCGTCGTTGTCATCATCATCGTCGGCGGGTTCACCGATCGTAATTTCGCAGACCGTGGTGTTCCGGCTTTCGTCTTCGTCCCACACGTTGAGCGTGATGCGGTCGGCCGGCGTGGCCGGGTCGCAGTTGGCGACCTGCACGCGCGTTTGAAAATCGCCCTGGGGCGTCTCAAACGGCCAACTGCATTTTGGATAGACGGCCCCGGAGGGGCAGCCGATCGTCAGCTCGAATTTTCCTGAAGCAATCGAAGCGAGATCGTGCGCCCCGCGCACTTCGAAACGCGCGCCGTCGACGAGCGTTTCCTGGGTGCCGAGCACTTCGGTCACTTCGATTTCATTGCCCGCATCGAAGGGGTCGAAACAGTTGGCGCTGTAGGGCAGGGCGACCAGGTCGTCGCCGGGGATGTCGCAGTTCCATTCGTCGCCGCCGGTGTCGTCGTCCTCGCCGGTGACTTCGCCGAGCGTCACGGCGCACATCACATGGTTGGTTTCCGTGTCGGCGTCGAAAAGCCTGAGCGTGATTTCCTGCGGTTTGACGATCTCACCGCAATCGGAGGTGTCGAGACGCAAGACGTAGTCGTCCGCGCTTTTCTTAAAAGGATAGCTGCACTTCTGGTAGGAATCGCAGCCGATGGACGCCTCGATTTTCCCGTTGTTAATCGACGCCAAGTCGAAAGCGCCGGTCAACTGCACACGAACGCCGCTGACGAGAACTTCCCCCTCGCCGAGAACGGAATCCACGGTGAGCATCGCGCCGGTGCCGGAGCCGTCGAAACAGTTGGCGGAAAACTCTACTTCCTCCAAACCGTCGGCCGAGATGTCGCAGTTGAATCCACCGCCGCCGCTGCCGGGTTGATAGACGCCCGGCGGCGGGATGTCGGCTACCTCTTTATCCTCACAGGCGAAAAAGGCTCCCGTCGCGAGCGCCAGAACGCTCACGAGCAATAGGGTGATCCACGATTTACGTCTCATGGCCTCTGCCTCCTCCGACCCGCGCAGTGTACCTCTCTCGTGACACACGAAGTTAGAGAATCTCGTCGCCCGCCGCAAGGGTCGTGATACGAAAGCGTGCTCAGGCGGACCGATATTCGGTATACTCCGCCCATGTCGACAATTCGCCGCTATGCGTTGTTCGCGATGACCCTGCTGGCCGCCGCCGGTTGCGGTTGGCTGCTTGCGGCGGAAGTACACGTATCGTTCCAGCGCGTCATTCAGCAAATTCAGGTCGCCGGGCCGTCGCGCCCCTGGCGGCCGGATTACCTTTGGGCTACGCCGGAGCGACCGCTTTTTATTCCGCTTAAGAACGCGCAACGCGTGCGGATTCCGCTGCAGGGTTTTGGCGATGCCCGCATTTTTTACGAGCCCGGCAGCGTTCCCATCCTGACCCTTCGCACCAAGCGCGACGGTGAGCGGTCCTGGTACCCACACCTTGCCGATTCCCAGAAACGAGCCGGCCGCGTTGTACCGCCGGAACCGACGGCCCGGCCCTTGGATGAACCGCTGTTTGTTTTCACACTCGAATTTCAAGTCGACGACGAGGGCCGCAGCGTCGTGGCGCTGACCGAGGCGAATGAGCCGGGATCCATGACGATTCCCTTGCGACCGCGCCCGGACACAGCGGCGGGCGTGTTGCGAGTGGAAGTGCTCGACGATCTGGCGGGCGTCGATCCGGCCGGGACGGGGACGGCGTCGTTCGTGGCGTTGGGCGCCGTGCAATTGGAGACGGTTGGTGGGGTGCGCCACTGGCCGCCGCCGACGCCGTGGTGGGTGAAGTTATTGGGGGCGGCGTTGCTGGCCGGGGTGGCCGTATGGCTCTGGCGAGTCGAACCGAGGTGGGGAATCGGGGCAACAGCCGCGGCGTTGGTTGTTGTCGCGCCCGGCGGCGTGCCGTGGCCGATCGTGCTTTTCTTCGGTGGGGTCGGCGGGTATCTCTTGGCGCGGCGAACGCATCCCGACGCCGCTGCTGACAAAGGCGGAACCGCGTGGCGGCACTTGGCGTGGTTGGTCGTCCTTTGGGGGTTGTTGTTGTGGATACCGGCCTGGCCGCAAATCGTGCGCCTCGGATTAATGATGGTGCTACCCGCGCTGTACCTGATGCGGCACCTGCCTCGTCGCAGTGCCGCTGGATGGTTTGCCGTGCCGGCGTGGTTGGCGGTCGTGTTGATTGTGCTGCCCGCGATGGAATTTGAGGCCCGTGATGTACGCCCGTTGCGAGAAGCCCGCGATCCCAGCCCGATTTTGGATACGTGGGATCTGGTTCACGATACCGATCTCGCAGCCGATCGAAACTTGACGGTGCGCGACACGCCGTGGTCGCACGTGGGCTGGCTCGGTTCGTCGAGCCTGTACGGCTCCGGATTGGTGGACCGGCGGAAAAGTTTTCCATTCTTGTTTTTTGAACGACAGGGCGTGAGGCAATCGGACCGGAATTCGAATGTTCCCGAACCACTACCGCAGGTGTGGGCTCGGCCGGGGTACGGCGACCTGCAGTTGTATTTGTTTTTGACCGCGCGCGACTTGAATCCGCCGCTGGACGTGCTGTTTTTCTATTTCGGCGGCAACGCGGGTCTCGGGGCCGGGGCGGCCGATTACTACCTGCAGCAGCGCGAGCGGTTGCGGCGGCTCAGCCTGTCGCCGGGCGATCCACTGCGGGAGAGCGCTTTGGTGACGCAATTCGCTTCCGTTTGGCCGATCAGGGCGTACCGCTTTCTGCAAAGCCACAGCGATGTGTTTCAATTGGCGGTTCATTGGCGCTTTTTGACCGCGCGGCAGCATGCGTTTCGGGTCGCAGCGGGCGACGAGCGATTGGGTCGCCAACGAGTCAAGCCGTCGCACGAGTCCGTGCTGTGGGGCTTGAGCGAATTTTGCCGGCGCAATGGCACAACATTGATCCTGATGCCGGAAATCAGTTCCGATTGGAAACCGATCCATCCCGATTACGCCGCCAAAATGCGTCGCGTGGCCGCCGAAAACGACCACGTGCAGTATTTTGACCTGTCGGAAATGCCCCTGAAAGGCGAGCCGCGTCGCGATTGGTTTTTGGACGACGTTCACCCCTCGGTGCGCGGACATGAAATGATCGCCGCGTTGTTGCGTGCGCAATTTGCTCTGCCGTCGCAGTCACACCGGCGGGAGGACAGAAGCCCGGCGAAGGCCGGGCCGACGTTGGACGAATTGCTGGCGCGGGAGCGTTAGTCGGAGCGCGGCTGGTCGTACACCACAAAACGCTCGAGGTCTCGGCCGGGGACGGTGGAGAGGTATTCGAATTCGCGGCGGCGGAACGTTTCCCACGGTATTTGTTCCAGACGGCGGCACCATGACTCGGCGGCCTCATCATACAAGCGTTGCTCGGTGAGTTCGGCCCCCGCGAGGTAGTCGGCGTTGAGCCGGGCGAAGATGGCGGTGGAATCGCAGACGCCGCCCGGAACAAAAAAGCGTTGCATGGAGGGCAGACAAATGATCGTGTTCGGCGGCGGCGGCTCGGAGCCGGAGGCCCGGTGGTAGAAAGCAATGTCGCTGAATTCGCGGCCCACATCCACGACGCGCAGCGCGCCGTTCCAGTTCGCCAGCGCGAGGGGAAGTCGGAAGGTGTGAGCCTCGGTGTCGGCCAAGTCGCCGATTATCCACAAAGTTTGTTTGGGGTCGGTTTGGGCCCGTTGTACGGCTTGGCGAACGATGTTGGTCGGGGCGTGTTCGCGCTGCTTCTTCGGGTAGAAGATCAGGTGTCCGATGTGGTCGGCTCGCGCGGCGCGCGTGCCGGATTTGAGATCGCCGTACGGCACCGTCGTTTCCACGTCGACGAAGGACAAGTAGCCAAACACTACAAGGCAAACGCCGATTAATGCGCCGCCAAGGGCGAATTGCAGGCGGCTGTTTTCAATTTTTGCCAAAGCGTAGGCGATGATCAGTGGCGCCAGAGGAAGAAAGCCAAAGAGGTAGTTGTAGTTTTTCTTGTGGACCAGCGTGATCAGAAGCAAGCCGCCGATGAATACGACCCACGGCAAGCCGGCCGAGAGGTCGCGTCGCCAAGCTAGAAAAGCCACCGCGCCGATCAGCGCCAGTGTCAGGGGCGGCAGCAGGTGCATCTTCCACAGCAGCAAGGGATAGGTGGTCCAGGCACCCAATGAGGAGGGACTACCGGCGCCGTACGCGCTGTCGGCAAGGTCCACGCCTTCGGCCCAAAGGTATCCAAACCGGTGGTTGACGTCGTTCCAGTTCGTCAGCAGCACGAAGACCAGCGCAGCGGCCAACGTAACCAGCAGGGCCCGCCGCCACGATTCGCGCAGCACGGCGAAACGGACGATCAATACGTAAGTTACCGCGATGCCGAACACGACCCACAATTGAAAATTGTCGCCGACGGTTTCGCCCATCCGGATCGACAAAGCTGCCACGGCGGCAAAGCCGACGGCGGGCGCAAAGCGGGTCCACCAGCGCGAAGCAGCCAGACAGAATAAGCCCGTGGCGGAAAAGGCCATCAAGGCGATGTTGGGAGAAAACAGGCGCGACCAGGAGAACGCGGCGGGCGTGAGAGCGACCAGCGCTCCGGCCCACACGGCGGCGCGGGGTCCGCCGAGAAAGAAAGCGGCTCCGAAGGTAAAGGCAATAAGCGCGAGGTAGTAGAGCGTCGAGATGGCGACCATCGAGAGATAGCTTTTGCCGAAGAGGAACAAGGTCTTGGCGGCGGAGAGGTTGTACCACGATTCGGTGGTGCGCATTCCCATCCGCAATAGGGTGTAGATTTCGGCCCCGGGGTCTTTTTCGAAGCGGTGGACCTGCTCGATGGCCACGAGGGCGGCGTCTTTACCGGCTGCGACGGGGGCGACGTGAGTGGAAAGCCAAAGGATATTGAGTACGGCGGCGGCCAGCAGCAATCCGAGAAGCGTGAGCCACAGAGCCTTGTTGTTCAAGTCCTTCCTCTCCATTTTCGGTCGGTTTTGTTTGTCGCACGCGCGATGTATAGTTTAGCAGGTTGCTTGCGTACGTGGAAACAGCATGCAGTAGAAGGCGTTTTTTGAAAAAAGGCAGAAAAAATAACGCAGTGCGAAAATAGCACTTGCAAGCCGGTTCGAATTTTGCTTGAATGAGCGCTCATTCAGTGTATGGACTAAGGGGTCCCAATTTGCCGATGTGTTTTGTGTGGAAATCGGGGATAACGGTGCCCGCGTCTGCGGGTAACCACGATATAGATAGGCCGATATTCAGCCTTCCAAATTCCTTTCCTTTTTCGATATCTGAAGGAGGTAGCTTCGCATGAGCAGAGAGATCAGAAAAGCTGCGGTGCTGGGCTCCGGCGTGATGGGCAGCGCCATCGCCGCCCACCTTGCCGGCAACGGCATCCCCGTCGTGATGCTCGACATCGTGCCTTTCCCCGACATGCTGTCGGAGGGTGAAAAGGCAAAAGTCGAGACAGACAAGAAGATCCGCAACAAGCTGGCAGCACAGAGTCTGAAGGCGGCACTGAAAGTGAAACCGCCTGCGTTCTACAGCAAGAAGGACGCCGCTCTCATCGAGATCGGCAACTTCGACGACGACTTTGAGAAGATCGCGGATTGCGATTGGATCATCGAGGTCGTGGTAGAGCGGATGGACATCAAGAAGATGATCATGGGTAAAATCGACCAGTACCGTAAGAAGGGTTCGATTGTTTCGTCGAACACTTCGGGTTTGTCGGTCGATACGATGGTCAGCGATTGTTCCGAGGAGATGCAGCAGCACTTCTTGGGCACGCACTTTTTCAACCCGGTGCGGTTCATGAAACTTCTGGAGATCATTCCGCATCCGAAGACCAATGAAGAAGTGTTGGCCTTCATGGAAGCGTTCTGCAAAGAGCGCTTGGGTAAAGGCGTGATCTGGGCGAAGGACACTCCGAACTTCGTCGCCAACCGCATCGGCGTGCACGGCATGATGGCCACGATGAAAGCCATGGCCGACATGGACTATCGTATCGACGAAGTCGACGCCATTGTGGGCCCGCCGTTGGGTCGTCCGAAGACGGCCGCGTTCAAGACCGCCGACTTGGTGGGTCTGGACACGTTGCACCACGTTGCCATGACCGTGGTGAATAACTGCCCGGACGATGAGTCGCTGGAAGCGTTCCGGCCGCCCGGATTTCTCGATCAGATGGTCGAGAAGAAAATGCTCGGCAACAAGACACGGGGCGGCTTCTACAAGAGAGTCGGCAAACAGCGCTTGGTGCTGGATTGGAAAACGATGGAATACGTCGACGCCGAGCGTCCGACTTTCGATTCCATCAAAGCGGCCAAGGGCAAGGGCGGCCTCGAAGCGCGGGTCAAGCACATTGTTTACTCCGACGACCGCGCCGGTCAGTTTGCGTGGCGTGTGGCCGTTGAGGGTTTGCTTTACACCGCCCGCCGCGTGCCGGAAATCGCCGACGCGATTTTGGAAATCGACCGCGGCATGAAATGGGGCTTCAACTGGAGGCTCGGCCCCTTCGAGACGTGGGATGCGATCGGCGTGCGCGAGAGCGTAGAGCGGATGCAGGCCGAGGGTCACGAGATCCCGGAAAACATCCTGGCGATGCTCGAGAACGGCAACGAGACCTTCTATAAGACCGAAGACGGCAAGAAGTTCCAGTACGACCTGGTCAACCACACGTACGTCGAAATTCCGAAAGATCCGCAGATCATCATTCTGCCGGAAGATTCGGCCGGCGAAGTGTGGAAGAACGACGGTGCGACGTTGTGGGATATGGGCGACGGCGTGATTTGCTGCGAATTCCACACGAAGATGAACGCGATCGACCAGGAGATCATCGACGGTCTGCACAAGATGGTCGACTTGCTGGAAGAAGGTCAGTTCGAAGCCGGCGTCGTGGGCAACCACGCGGACAATTTCTCGGTTGGTGCCAACGTGTTCATGATTCTCATGGCGATGAATCAGGGCCAGTCGGAGATGGTCGAGAAGCTGGCGTACGAGTTGCAACGTGCCAACATGCGTATGAAATACTGCAAGCGTCCAGTCGTGACGGCCCCGGCCGGCATGGCGTTGGGCGGCGGTTGCGAAGTAACCCTGCACGGCCAGCGGGTCGTGGCGGCGGCCGAGACTTACATCGGCTTGGTCGAAGTCGGCGTGGGCGTCATCCCGGCCGGCGGTGGCACGAAGGAAATGGTGTTGCGCACTGTCGAAGGTCGGCGGGCTGCGGGCACCGCGATTCTGCCTTTCGCGCAGAAAGCCTTCGAGAACATCGCGATGGCCAAAGTGGCGGTCGGCATGAAAGACGCGGTGGATAATATGATTCTCCGCCCGACCGACGTGATGGTTCCCAACCGCGATCTGTTGTTGCACCGGGCGAAGGAAGTGGCTTTGGGCTTGGCGGAAGCGGGTTTCGATCCGGGTCTGCCGCGCACCGACATTCCGGTCGGCGGCGAGAGCACCAGGGCGGCGTTCACTGTCGCGGCCAAATCCATGCGCGACTCTGGTTGGATCAGCGATTACGATGTTTTCATCGCGACGAAGATCGCCTACATCATTGGAGGCGGAGATCGTTGGGAAGGCCAGAAGATCAGCGAATGGGAACTGCTGGATATGGAGCGCGAAGCCTTCATGAGCCTGTTAGGCGAGGACAAGACGAAAGAGCGAATCGCCTACATGCTGCAGAACAACAAACCGCTGCGTAACTAAGCTTTACGGAGGAAGTAAAGATGAGAGAAGTTGTCATCGTTTCCGCTTGCCGTACGGCGGTTGGCAAGGCCAAGCGCGGCAGCTTGGTTCACACCCGGCCCGACGATATGGCCGGCGTCGTGATCGCGGAAGCTGTCAAACGGGCAGGCATTACACCGGATATGGTTGAAGACGTCGTTTTCGGCTGTGCAATGCCGGAAGGCGAACAGGGCATGAATGTGGCGCGTCAGGCCGTACACTGCGCCGGTTGGCCGGATGAAATTCCGGCTATGACGATTAATCGCTATTGCTCTTCGGGTATGCAAGCAATTTGGATCGCGCAAATGGACGTTATGTCCGGCATGATCGACATCGCCGTGGGTGGTGGTACCGAATCCATGACCATGATTCCCATGGGCGGTAACAAGATCGTACCGAACATTAAACTGGCTGAAAAATATCACCGGGCCTACGTCGGCATGGGACAGACGGCGGAAAACGTCGCGTCCAAGTACGGCGTATCCCGCGAAGATCAAGACCAGTTCGGCATGGAGTCGAACCAGAAAGCCGCCAAAGCGAACGAGACGGGCGCCTTCAAGGAACAGATCGTACCGTTGCCGGCGAAAATGTACGACGGCAAAGGTGGCGTCCGCGAATTCATCTTTGAAGTCGACGAAGGCCCCCGTGGCGATTCGACGATCGAAGGCATGGGTAAGCTGCGTCCGGCATTCGCGAATCCGAAGTCGAAATACCCGGGCAAAGAAGGTCTGGGCACCGTTACCGCCGGTAACGCTTCGCAGATGAGCGACGGCGCCGGAGCCGTGGTCTTGATGGCCAAGGAAAAGGCTGAGGAACTCGGGATCGAGCCGCTCGGTAAATTATGGGGCGTGCGCACCGTGGCCTTTGACCCGGATTACATGGGTATTGGTCCGGCGCTGGCGGTTCCGCTCCTCATGAAAACCGTCAATAAACGCTTCGACCTGAACTTGACATTCGATGATATCGGCGTGTTCGAGATCAACGAAGCCTTTGCTTCGCAGGCCGTTTACTGTTGCCGCGAGTTGGGCCTCGAAGGCGACCCGCGGGTCAACCCGAACGGTGGCGCGGTGGCCTTGGGTCACCCCTTGGGCGCAACCGGTGCGAAGCTGACCACGCAGGTCCTGTATCACATGCGGGACAACAATCTGCGGTGGGGCATCGTCACGATGTGCATCGGCGGCGGCATGGGCGCGGCCGGTCTGTACGAAAACTTGCAGTACAAGGGCTAATCAGCTCTTTGATTCTATTGGGCCGGGGCTTCGCGCCCCGGCCTTTTTTATGGTACTTCGCGCGATCGTGCATCGGCGGCGGCCGTCCTATATCAGCCCTCTTTTTTCGCGGCGTCGCGCGGGCTAAAGTCGCCCTATGACAAAACACGACGTAACCCACCGCGAGTTGATGAGTTTTGCCCGGGCTTTGGGTGAGGCGGAATACCGCTCCAAGCTGAACTATTTCCGCATTATGGAATATCCGCTGTCGCTAAATTTGCTCGCGGCCGAGCCGGGGGCGCGGGTGTTGGAAGTGGGCAGCGGCTTTGTCAGCCTGCCGCCGTTGTGGCTGGCCGCGGAGCGCGGCTGCGAAGTGACGGCGGTCGACAAGAAAGTCTGCGACGAGGACAACCGCCGCCACATCGAAGCGTTGAAAAAACGTGTTGGCGTAAACGGCGACAAGCTGCGCATCGTATCCGCCGACGCCCAGGACCTGCCTTTTGACGACGGGTATTTCGACCGTATCAGCGCCGTGTCGACGATCGAGCATTTCGCGCCGTTCACCGACGCGCCGGTAATGCGGGAGCTGGGCCGCGTGCTGGCCGACGGCGGGCGTTTGGTGCTTTCGGTGCCGTTCAACCTGGGGCGCCACATCGAAGAAGAGGACTGGGGCGGGGCGGGTTACGAGCAGCGGCATTACACGGATGTCACGTTGCGCGAGCGCCTCATCCACCCGAGCGGTTTGCATTTCGTCGGCGCGGTGGCGTTTGGGGAGATCGACGCGGAAACCGGCAAGCGAGTGATCGCGATGCCCGTCGAACAGCAACGCGACTTCGCCGCGAAAGCGGGTAAAAAGCCGGACAAGTACTGGCGGGAATACTACCGTGTCGAAGGCGAGCAGTTCGCGGTGCACCGGTCGCTGCTGCCGCAAGACGTGCTGGAGGCTTCGGGCTTGATCGCGGTGGTGTTGGAAAAGCGCGACGCGCCGCTACCGGCGAGCTACTTCGAGTACGATCCGCTGGAAAGCTGGATTCACAACGACCGCTTGACGCGTAACGAAAGCAATTCCGAGCATCGGCTGACGATCGACGCCGTGCGCTTTTTCAACTTGCTGGGCGCGGAGCTCGACACCTTTGACGCGGGCGAAACCATGAAGGTCGCCATCACTTTCACGGCGCAGGGGCCGGTGGAAAACCCGGCGTTTCGCATTCTGTTTCACAACAAGGCGGGCGAGGTCGTGGCCGGTTTGCATACGGGCCGCACGGATTTCGCAATCGGCCGCGTCGAGAAAACCCGCACGCTTGAAGTGACTTTCGGCATGCTGAATCTGGCCGGCGGCAAGTATGAGGTGACGGTCGGCGCGTGGGACCGCGACCGTCCCGACCCGATTCCCCCTGTCGCGTACGATGTGCATCACCGACGTTACGCCGTCGTGGTCAATCCGCGTGCGCAGGGCCTGGACGGCGAAGTTCATTTGCCACATGCGTTGAAGCTAATCTAGAACACGTCACCAATCGCCATGAAACGCCGAGCAGGCTAACCGCAGCAGCCTTTGTCATCGTCATCATCATCGGTGCTGGGGTCCGGTTCGGTCGGGTAGGAGTCGTCGTCATCGTCGGTGCCGATGGTGTCGTCGTCGACGTCGTCATTATCGTCATCGGCGGTTCCATCGTCGTCGTCGTCGTCGTCGTCATCGTCATCGTCAGCCGGAGGGGGCCCCGGATCGGCGCGCACGATGTAGCCAGCTGTCGAGACGAAAACTCCGTCGGTCCTACTTGCCGCCGCAGTCTTTTCCGGTTCGAGAGGGGATTGAAAGCCCGTCTGCCAAAGAAGTTCGCCTTCGTGGTTGAGGTGCTGCACGAAGTAATTCGTCAACTCGCAGCATTCGTGCGCGTACTCGCCGATGACCCAAAACCCGCCGACCCAAATCCCGCCGTCGTCGACCATCAACGCCGTAGTCTGCAAAAACGGCGTGTCGGGTTCCTTCACAAAATCGGTTTGGTTGATCTCATGGCGCCAGACGCGTTGGCCGTCCGTTGAGACCTTTTCGACAAAGGCGCTATCGGCGTCGTGATTGCCCATGACCAGGCAGGTATTGTCGGGCGCGAAAGCCACGACGCCCTCGCTGAACGCTTCCATTTCGTACTCGAAAGAAATGGCGGAGCCGGCGGAAAGGCGCGTCAAGTAGCTGGAGTCAACCGTGTTGGCGCCCAGCAGACAGAGTTCGCCGGCGTCGTTGCCTGCGTAACTACGGCGTGGCCGGCGCATCGAAATCGGGTCGGGTTTGTATCGAAAATCCCGTTGGTTCGCCATCTGTCCGTTTTCGTCAAAATAGAGGATTTGCCACTTTTGAAATGGCGCGTCCTCACCTTGCGCCTCGTACACGAGAGGGATGATAACTCCGTTGTAGGCGATCGGTACCACCTCGCCGAGAAATTGGATTTTTTCCTTGGAATGAACCGCAGACCATAGTTCGTCGCCGTTTTCATCAATAGATTTGATTTCCACAGCCCACGGGTCGTGCTGCAAAAGCAGAACATAGGCGCGATCGCCCGCCGCGGTAAGAGCGGGAATGGAGGGTAGGTCGAGGGAGAATGCTTCGTCGCCGTCGAAATCGAACGCCGTCACTCGATGAAGCTCCGAGACCCACACGCGATTTTGTGACGCAACCGCGTTTTGAATTCGCAACGGCATGGTCTGTTCCCATATCGTTTCGCCGTTATCGGCCAGTTGGCGAATGATGCCGTTGTAATTCGAGTAGTTGTGGAATTCGAACAGCGGGCCGGATTCAGACGCGACGAGGTTTGGTTCCTGACAGGTTATCAAATCGGCGAGGGTCCAGACGATTTCGCCCGCTTCATTCAGGTGGACCACCGGCATCGGTACGGGATCGCAATTCCAGCTTGGAATGGTGTCGGCGAACGCGGCGTGCGGAACAAGGAAACAAACGAGGGCGAAAAGCAGCGTGGCGAGACGATAATCCATCAACATCTCTCTTTCTCAAAACGAAAAAACAACGAATCGGACAAAACAATAACTAATATTCCGTATCCATTATTCTTCTACCATACACGCCGTTTTGTCTCAAGAAACATCCCGCGCGGGCCGCGCGAAGAACGGCCGTCGGTACAATAAGCCTGCGTAATTGCTGCGGTGGCCGGCGCGACGGAAGCCAAGAAAAACCGGCCGCCGTATTTGCCGCCCCGCGGCTGTTAGCGTACAATCCTCGGACTATGAAGAAGCGGGTATTGATCGTCACATGTGAAATGCTTCCGCTGGCCGGTGTACCGGTGCGCGGCGGCGGGCTGCGCGTGTGGGGGCTGGGTGAAGGTCTGAAAGCGCACGGTCACGAGGTGCGTTACAGCCTACCGCGCGAGGCCGTGCCGGAAGGTTACGAACTGCCGGAGGATCTGCGCGAACTGCTCCACGAGCCCGAGAGTCTCAACGACATCATCTTGCAGGTCATGCCCGACGTGGTGATCGTCGAGCAGTGGGGATTGGCATCGTACGTTGATGATTTGCAGATCCCGCTGGCGATCGATTTGCACGGCCCGCTCTCATTGGAAAACGCTTTCAAAGAAGGCGGCGATTTCCTTTCCGACGCGCATACGAAAATCGACGCGCTGGCCAAGGCCGATCTGCTCATATGCCCCGGCGAATTTCAAAAGCAGTATTTTCTGACATGGTTTTTGCTCGCCGGCGCTTCGCCGCACGACGCGCCGATCGAGGTTGTGCCGGTCTCACTCGGCGACGCACTGCCCGACCACCGCGCTCCGCAATCGCCGCGCTTTGTGTTCGGCGGCGTGACGTGGCCGTGGATTGATCCATTCCCCGGCTTGGAAAGCCTGGCGAAACGCGTGGCGGCGCACGAGAGCGCGACGTTGGATTTGTACGTCGGTGCGCCCACGGTGGACTACCAGCACCGGTTGTATGCGATCAACAAAAACATCTTTCGCGATTACCGCGACCGCCTGGCCGACCTGGAGCGCGTGACGATTCACGATTTCATTCCGCGCGACGAATTGCTCGAGGTGTATGCCGAGGCGTCGGTTGCGTTTGACTTGTACCAACCCAACGCGGAACGGCAATTAGCGTTCACGACGCGCACGGTCGAGTACTTGTGGTGCGGCCTCCCGGTGATCTACGGCGACTACGGCGAACTGGCTGCGCCGTTGCGGGAGTACGACGCGGGATGGGTGGTCGACCCCGGCGACCCGGCCGCGCTGGAAGCGGTGTTGGACGAGATCTTCGGCGACCCCGAGGTGGTGGCGCGCAAAAGCGCCAACGCGCAGAAACTGGCGGCGGCGCTTTTCACGTGGGAGCGGGCGGTCACGCCTTTGGCGCGTTTCGTCGACGCGCCGCGACGGCGGGAAAAGAAAAGCTCGTTGTTGTCGGGTTTCCGCGACTACTTCCGTCGCGAGAGCGTGCAGCAGATTCTCGACGCGAAAAACGACGTGGCCGAACTCAACTCGGAGTTACGCCGCGCTTCCACGCAGGCCGAAGAGGATCGACGCGAACGCGACAAGAAGATCCAGGAACTTTCCGAAGAGATCAAAAACCTCATCGTGCAACACGACGAGGCGTTGCGGCGTCAGGCGGACCTGCATCGCGCGGAAGTCGGCCGGAAGGAAGACGATCTGCGCCGCCAGCAGGACAAGCTGGATGAAGAGGTCGCCAAACGGGACAAGCAAACCGAGGAATTGCGCCACGAGAAGAAAACCGAGGCGGATCGAGCGCAGGAAGAGATCAAGCAGCTTGGCCGCGAAAAGGAAACGCAACGCGCCAAACACGAGGACAAAGTCGCGGAGCTCGTCAAGAAGCAAGAGGCCGAGCTCGATCGACTAAAAATTCAGCACGCCGAACAAGCCACCGAGTATCAGCGCCGGTTAACCCGCGAAGGCGAGCGGCGCGAGGACCTCGAAAAAGAGTTACAGGCCGAAATCAAACGGTTGAACCTCAAGCTAGAAGGCCTTTACGAAGAGCGCGATCGACGCGAGACGAAACTGCAGGAAGAACTCGCCGCGTTGCAGACCGAAATTCGAACTCTATCGCCCATGGTGGAACAGCGCGACCGGCAACTTGCGGCCGCCGAGGCCAAGCTGGCACAGACGAGCGAGAAGGCCACCGAGCTGGAAAAGGAACTCGAGGTCAAGCTGGCCGACGCCGCTGCGCTGACGGCGGAACGCGACGCGCTGCAAGAGGAGATCGCGGCCAAGCTCATCGACCTGGAGCGCGCGATTTTCGATAAAGAGCATTACATCGATGAGGCGGAAAAACGCTTCGCCGATGTGGAAGACAGACTGGCCAAGGCGGCGCACGAGATCCAGATCATGGCTGGCGCGCGCGATCAAGCGCTGGCCGATATCGAGAGACACCAAGCCGCGCTGGCCGACCGCGTTGCGGAGGTCGACCGCCTGCGGGCCGACTTCGAAGCGCTGCAACGGCATGCGCGCAACTTGGAAGGCGACAACGCGGCGATGAACAAGCGCAACGCGTTGCTCGAACGACTCGTCGCCGACTTTGAGGACGATCCCGCCAACCGGCGCAAGATGCGGCGCGGCGCGCGCCTGACGCGGTGGCTCGTGCAACTGCCGAGTCTAGCGATCTTGTTCGCGGTCAACCTGGGCGCCAACGCGTACATGAAAATCCGCGAACGCCGCACGGGGCAGAAGATCTTTCCGGGGACCTAGATGAACATCCTGATGCTCCATCCACATGACGTCTATTCCAACTCGGAGCCGTGGACCGTGCGCATCACGTATTTGGCGACGGAGTTCGTCAAACGCGGCCACCACGTGCGGATGATCTACCACTTGATCGACCCGCGCATAAGTTTGGAAGAGGCCACCGAGCGGCAGGAGTTCCCGTTCACGACGATCCCCGCGTACCGCTACCAGTTTGCGCTGATGGCCAAGATGCGCAGTACAGTCGAATTCGCGCGGTGGGCCGACGTCATTCATTTCCAGAAATGCTTCCCGCACGTTTCGGTGCCGGCGATTTGGTCGGCGTATCGGCTCGGCAAACCCGTCCATTACGATTGGGACGATTGGGAATACGGCATCTTCAATTACCAGCCGGGGCCGCGCATCATCGGTTGGTCGATCAATGCCTTCGAGCGCTTGCTGCCGAAATTGGTCGATACGGTCAGCGTGGCCTCCGACGCGCTGCGCGAGCAGGCCATCGATTGCGGCGTGCCGAGCCATCGCATTTTCGAGGCGCACGTCGGAGCCGATCTCGAACGCTTCCGGCCCGACATTGACCCCACCCGCGTGCGGCAACTGCACCACATCGACGGGCCGCTGGTCCTCTATCTCGGGCAACTGCACGGCGCGCAATACCTGGAACTGTTCCTGCAGAGCGCCAAAGCGCTGATCGAGCGCGGCAGCGACGCCACCTTCATGGTCGTGGGCGGCGGCGAGCGTTTCGGCGAGTTGTTCCAGTTGACGGAGCAACTGCGCATCGGCCATCGCGTCGTGTTCACCGGCGCGGTCGACCACGCGGAAATACCGGAGTACATCGCCGCGGCGGACGTGGCCGTGGCGTGCTTTGAAGACACTGAACAGACGCGCACGAAAAGCCCGCTGAAGATTTGCGAATACATGGCGGCGGGCGCGGCCGTCGTCGCCAGCCACATGGGCGAGGTGCCCAACATGATCGGCGACGCGGGCGTGCTGGTCGAGCCGGGCAATGCCGAGCAATTGGCCGACGGCATTGCCAAGCTCCTGGCTGATCCCGAACTGGGCCGCGAACTGGGCCGCAAAGCACGGCGTCGCGCCGAGATGAAATACAACTGGGGCGTCACCGCCGAAAATCTGCTGTTGGCCTACGAGATGGCGATGCATAAGCGTCGCTGGCTGTTCTGGGATATGCCGCCGCAAAAAAAAAACTTTGAACGATACCCCCTGACCGCTGCCCCGTCGCTGGCGTCGATAACGACGCTTTCAACACCGCCGGAAACCCGCGTTGAAATTCCGCCTTACGACGAGATGCCGGGGGAGGACAACGCGCCGCCGCGTGAGGGGGCGTTGGTATCGCTCAGCGGTTGGGCCGGACAACTGACCGGTTTCGTGCAGGCGAACCTGGATATCATCGGCGTGCTGGACGGGCGCGAGAGCTACGTCGGGCCGCACACGATACAGATCGATCCGACGAACCTTTGCAACAACGATTGCCTGGCGTGCTGGTGTCGCAGCCCGCTGTTGCTGGACAAGGCGCTGCCGAGCCCAAAGCGCGACGCCGTGTTACCGCTGCCGATCGTCCTGCGATTGCTCGACGACATGGTGCGCATGGGCAGCCGGGAAGTGTACGTCGCGGGCGGCGGCGAACCCTTCTGCCACCCGAACATTCGCGAGATCATCAGCGAGATCAAGAAGCGCGGCCTGGTGTGCAACATCAACACGAATTTCACGCTGATCGATCAGGAGATGGTCGAGTTCCTCTCCGAGCAGGGCGTCGATTACATGACGGTATCGGTGTGGGCGGGCACGCCGGAAACCTACAGTCTGCTGCACCCGAACAAGACCGAGGAGACCTTTCACCAGATCAAGGAGATGCTGGCCAAGCTCAACGCGATCAAGCGGCACGTGCCTTTCATTAAGGTGTACAACGTGATCAACAACCTGAACTTCCACGAGATCAAAGCGATGGTCGACTTCGCGCTCAAGACGCGATCGGAGTCGGTGGAGTTCACGGTGCTGGACACGATTCCCGACCGCACCGACGCGCTGCTGCTCGACGAGGAACAACGCGAATGGCTTTACGCCGAGGCGTGCCGGATACGCGAGTGGATCGAGGGCGAGGTTCCGCCGCGCCTGCACTTGTTCAAGTACGACCAATTTCTGCGGCGCATCAGCGGCGAGCACACCACGACCGGCGAGCACGACAAAACGATTATCGACTCCATGCCCTGCACGGTCGGCTGGCAGTTCGCGCGCATCATGGCCGACGGCGACGTCAACCAATGCCTCAAGGCCCACCGCATTCCTTCGGGCAACCTGCATCACGACCGCTTTCTCGATTTGTGGACCGGCCGCGCGCAACACGATTGGCGGCAGCGCACCAACGTGTTGGTCAAGCAAGACCCCTGGTTCGCCAACATCGGCAACGACCCGTCCGCGCGGGTCGGCTGCTACAAGTCGTGCGACGATTTGGGACGCATCGAGCACCTGGTCGAGCGGTATCTGGCGATGACCCCGCTTCAACAAGCGGTGCTCAAGGGCGCGGCGCTTTGGCTTCGCGTGCGGCGGAAGTACTTGCGGGCGGAGTGGTCATGACGGATTTCGTCTACCGCGATGACCGCGCCGGACGGCGGTGGATCGTGCCGCATCTTCCTATTGACGTGACGCGTCCGGACGACGTGCCCGGTGCCGTGGCCGCGCTGCTTGCCGAGGGCCGCGTTGTGGGTTGGTTTCAGGGCGGCAGCGAATTCGGCCCGCGGGCTCTCGGGCACCGCAGCATCCTGGCCGATCCGCGCGACGCGAACGTGCATGCTTACCTCAACGAGCACGTCAAGCACCGCCAGTGGTTTCGACCTTACGCGCCGGCGGTGCTGGCCGAGCACTTGGAGGAATGGTTCGACCTGCACGTACCCAGCCCGCACATGCTGCTGGTTGCCGACGTGCTTGCCGACAAGCGCGAGCGGGTTCCGGCCATCGTCCACATTGACGGCACGGCGCGCGTGCAAACCGTGGACGCCGACGGCGGGCTCTTCCGGGCGGTCATCGAGCGCTTCCATGAACTGACCGGCATGCCGATGGTGCTCAACACCAGTTTCAACGATCACGGCGAGCCGATTGTCGAGACGCCGCTGGACGCCTACCAGTGTTTCACGACTACCGCGCTGGACGCGCTGGCCATCGGGCCGTTGTTGATCACCAAGGAGCAAGGCCGTGGTTAGTGGGCGGCTGATCGTCGGCGCGGTCATCAGCGATCACGACAGTTCCGTGGCGCTGCTGCGCGACGGGCGTCTGGTGGCGGCGATTAACGAGGAACGCTTGTGTCGCGTGCGGCGCGGCGATCCGCGTAACAGCGTGCGGCGGGCGCTGCAGTACGTGCTCGCCGAGGCTGGGGCGGCACCGTCGGATGTCGATCTGCTGGTTTGCGACACGACCCATTACTACCCGCCCGGCGGACACCCGCCGATCACCGTGTTTCCGGAATTTCCGCCGGAGAAGACGGTTCAGCTCGATCACCATTTGGGGCACGTGGCTTCGGCGTTCCTGCCCAGCCCCTTCGACGAGGCGGCGGTGCTTTCGGTGGACGCATCCGGCGGCATTGCGCCGCTGGTGGAACGGCCGGACCGCTGGGGGTTTCTGCCGCGAGACATTGCGTTTCGCGACCGTGGTTTCCTTGTGGCGCATCGACATCCACCGGTGGGCGAACTGCTGCGCGCCAAGCCCGAGGCCGACGCGCGCAACTACGCGGCCGAAAGCTTGAGCTTGGCGCATTGCGTGCGCGGTGAGGTGCTGGTCGAAATCGACAACCACATGGCGGCGGCGAGTCTCGGGTATTTCTACGCCTTGTGCGCGCACTTTCTGGCGATGGAAGAGGGCAGCCTGATGGGGTTGGCGGGGCACGCCGGTCCCAATGACTTCGACGCCGTGTTCGAGGAAATTTTGCGCTTGGAGCCCGACGGCCGCGTGGCGATCAACCCGGATTGGCTGTGCTTTTGGTCGGGCGATCACGTGTTGGAGGATCCGGTTTCGATCAAGCGGATGGCGCCGCGTTGGTTCGAGGCGTTCGGCGATCCGCGGCAGCCAGACGACGAATTGACCGAGCGCGACCGCCGTTTTGCGTACGCGGCACAGCACCGATTGGAAGAAGCGCTGGTGCATGTGGCGTCGCACCTGCATGAGGCGACCGGCAGCCCGAATCTGTGTGTCGCGGGCGGCGTGGGCCTCAACAGCGTGGCAAACCAGATCGTGCTGGCGCGCACCCCCTTTGAAAACATCTTCATTCAACCGGCGGCCAGCGACGACGGGTTGGCGTTGGGTTACGCGCTTTTTGCCGACTACGTGTTGGCGGAGTTGCCCGCGCAAAAGCGGTGGACGATGGCGACCGCGTTCACGGGTCGCACGTACCGCGACGAGGAAATCGAATCGTTTTTCAACCAACTGGAAAACGGCAAGCTCGTGGTCGAGTATCTCGAAGCGATCCCGGAAACCCGAAGCGTGGACGTGCTGTGGAAGCGCAGCGACGGCGCGGAAGGTCGCACGCCGCTTCGTTACGACGCCGGGACGCGTCGCTGGCGCGGTGAAATCGATCTGCCGCCGGGTACGGAAGTCAGCTACGAATTCGAAAGCGTCGGCGCGCCGATCGAGAGTTACCTGTACACCGCCCAAAGCGATGACGAGTCGCAGGCGAAGCACGCGCCGGAGTTCCGGAAGTTCTTGCGCGACCACCGCGACCTGGCGGGCGTGCTGGACGGCGAGCGAGCCTTTGTCGGCCCGGAACAAGTCGTCATCGACGCGACGAATCGTTGCAACAACAATTGCCTGCCGTGCTGGACCAACTCGCCGCTGCTGGGCGAACTGGGCCCGCGGCCCGATTGGCACCGGCAGGAGATGCCTTCCGAACAGCTTCTTCGCCTACTGGACGAAGTGGCGGATTTGGGCACGCAGCGCGTGCGTTTTACCGGCGGTGGCGAGCCCCTCTTGCATCCGGCGATTTTCGAAGCGGTCGAACGCGTCAAGCAACGCGGTATGGTCGCCGCGATGACGACCAACTTCAGCGCGATCGACGAAGCGGGCGTGCGCCGCTTGGCACAAAGCGGGTTGGACGAACTGACGGTGAGTCTTTGGGCGGGCACACCGACCACCTACAGCCGCAGCCATCCGAACAAAACCGAGCGCACGTTCGACCGAATCGAAGCGCTGCTCAAGCTCTACCACGAGCGGAAGGCGCCGCATCAGGAAGTCATCATGGCCAACGTGCTTTTCTCGATGAACTTCCAGGAAACGCGCGAGATGCTCGATTTCGCGCTGCGGGTCGGGGCGGAGGGTGTTTACTACACGCTGGTCGACTCCGTGCACGAACGAACCGACGGGTTGCTGCTGACGCCGCCGCACCTGAAGGTGGTTCGCGATCACTTGCGGCAGGTCAAGCAGCGGGTCGACGCGGTCGTTGCCGAGGGACGCCGTTTCCGCTTGGACAACTGGGACGGTTTGACGCAGCGCTTGGAGGCGGCGGGCGCGGCGCGCGGCGATTACGACAAGGAAGCGGTGGAGGCAATTCCCTGCTACGTGGGTTGGATGTTCCTGCGCATTCTGCCGACCGGGATCGTTGCGCCGTGTTGCCGCGGCACGCAGAAACCGATGGGCGATTTGAACGAGCAGTCTTTCGCCGAAATCTGGGACGGGCCGGCGATGCGGGAGTTTCGGCGCTACGCGCTACGCGAGCGGAAATCGCATCCGTATTTTGCGCCTATCGGCTGTCATCGCACGTGTGATAATTTGATGCACAACCGCGAAATGCATCGGCGGTTGAAACAACTTACCGCAGAAGAACGCGAACATTTGCGGCGCTTCGTGGTGGAAGAGGACGACGTTTGAGCCTTTGGACGAAATTGCATTCTCAGTTGATCAACGTGCGGGCGTTTCGTCCTTTCTTTCCGGTGGCGCGCACGATGGGCGACATGCTGGTCTTGCCGGCGCAGATGATGCGCAAAGGCGGGCGCAGCAACGAGTTCCCCTTTGTGATCAATATCAACGTCACCACGCGCTGCAATTTGCGATGCCCGTATTGTTTCAATGCCGAAAACGTCGTGGCGCGGTCGAAAGAAATCAGCCTTGCGCAATTCCAAGCGATGGCCGACGACTGGGCGCGGTATCGGCCGGGGATTTTCATTTCCGGCGGCGAGCCGTTTTCGCGCCAGGATCTGGTGGAGGTGATTGCCGCATTCAAAGCGCACGGCTTGCCTGTGGGGCTGGTTACCAACGGCACGTTGGTCGACGAAGACAAAGCGAGAAGGTTGGCGGCGCTCGGTTTGGATGCGTTCATGGTCAGCGTGCACGGGCAGCGCGAAGTACACGATAAGGCTGTCGGTATACCCGGCTCGTTCGATAAGACGATGGAGGCGATCCGCTTGTGGAGCCGCATCAGCCCGAAACCCGGGCCGATGGTCAACTACGTGATTACGGCCGAAAGCGTGGCCGACCTGTCGGGCTTCATCGCCGAAACCAGTGACATCCGGCGGATGACCTTGCGCTTGTCGCACCTGAATTTCTTGACCCCCACGGAAGTGGAAGCGCAGAAAAATTACTGGAACGAACGTTTCCCCGACGTACCCATCGATATTCTCTCACACCAATTCGAACCTGACGGCGCGGCGTTTGCGCCACTGCTTGAGTTCTTCGAAACCGAGGAAGGCCGACGCGTGTTGACCAAGCCGGTGCTCGACGACGCGGAAATCCGCCGCTGGTACAGCCCCGACGCGAGCCTGGGCCGCCGGTGTGTTTTCATCTGGCGCAGCACGTTTATCAATGCGCAGGGCGACGTGTATCCGTGCCAGTTTCTGTACGTGCGGATGGGCAATGTTCTAGAGGAGCCGCTGGCCGAGGTGTGGAACAACGGGTTGTATCGGCGCTTTCGCGACACCCTTAGAGAAGGCTTGATGCCCGGCTGCGCTCGTTGCTGTAAACTGTAGCTTCGTCACACCACTGAGCGAAAGAAACCACTCGTGGACTCAGTTCGCCGTTTTGCCCTCACCGAGGCACTGGCCGCCACCGCGCTGATCATGGCGCTGGCGGCGGGTAACCATCTGTTGCCCGGCGTTTGGTCAACGGGTTCCGGAATCATCGCGGCGCTGGTTATGCTTTGGCTGCCTGTGCTGGTGATTCATTACCGCAAGCGGGATTTTCACGCGTACGGCCTGACCGGCGCCCGGTGGTGGAGCGACGTGAAAATCGGCACGTGCATGGCCGTGCTCGTGTTACCGCCTTTCGCCTTCGGGTATTGGCTGTTCTGGGGCGCGATCGTCGGCCACGAGATGGCATGGCGCATCGACGCGCAAGTCGCCTGGCAGTTGCTGCACCAACTGGCCGCGGTGGCCTTGCCTGAAGAAGTGTTTTTCCGCGGTTACCTCTTGACGCTGTTGCACCGCGTGTGGCCGGGCAAGCAGCGCGCATGGGTCGGCGCTTACGGCCCGGCGGTGCTGCTCAGTTCGGCGCTTTTCGCCCTCGCCCATGCCCTGCCGCAATGGCAGCCACTGCGGCTGACGGTTTTCTTTCCTGCCTTGTTGTTTGCCTACCTGCGGGTGCGCACCGGTTCGGTGACCGCGGCCATTGTGTTGCACGGGTTGGCCAACGTCGCGGTTTTTGTCATCGCCGGGAAACTATAAAAGCAATTGTCACGCGGGTGGTGGAGAAAAACGGCGGCTAGTTTACGTAATTTTTCATCTTCAGGAAGACGTGTACCAGTTCGGGATCGAACTGGGTGCCGGCGTTGCGGCGGATGATGCTCAAGGCGCGATCATTGGGCAGCGCCTCACGATAGGGGCGGGTGGAGGTCATCGCATCGTGGGCGTCGCAGATGGCCATAATGCGCGCCCCGACCGGAATTTCATCGCGACGGGCGCCGTCGGGATAACCTTGACCGTCGTAAAACTCGTGGTGGGCGCGCACGATGCGGGCGATTCGCTTGAATTGCGGGACCTGTTCGACGATCTTCTGGCTGATTTGCGGGTGCCGTTTAATTTCGTCGTATTCCTCGTCGGTCAATCGCCCCTTTTTATTAAGGACCACCTCGCTAATCCCAATTTTGCCGATGTCGTGGAACAATCCGGCGAGATGGATTTCCTCGGCTTCACCGGTGCTGAAACCGATCGTTTCAGCCATTTGTACGGCGTTGTCGGCGACGCGGCGGCTGTGACCCTCGGTGTACTTGTCTTTGGCTTCCAAAGCGCTGACCAGCGAACGGATGATGGAGATGAGAAGTTGTTGTTTTTCCTGACTGTGAATACGCATGGAAAGCATCTTCTCTTTAATCTTCTTTTCCATGCTCGACTGTAACTCGCGGTTGCGGTGGGAAAGCCGACGGGTCTCCAAGGCGCGTTGCACCGATAGCAGCAGGTTGTACACGTGTACCGGTTTCGGAATGATGTCGTACACACCGGTATCGACGATCCGGCGAACATTCTCAATATCGGTGTAGGAGGTCATGACGATCACGTCGATACCGAAACGGCCTTTGAGAATGTAATTAACCACGTCCATGCCGGTGCTGCCGTTCTGGCCCACGTCGCAAATGATCAGGTCGATTTCTTCGTCGTGCAGCCAACGCCGTGCTTCCGTGCTCGTCGAGGCCTCCAGAATCGTGTATCCAGCCGAACCGAGTATGTCGGTCATCGCTTCACGAACCAAGGGCTCGGGCTCGAACATTAGGATTTTCGCGTTGCCTGCCATCATAGAAGACTCTTCTCCTGTCACGTCTAATCATCGGCACGTTCGACACACAAGTTGAGTCGGAAAAGGAATCGTTATCGAAAACCGGACCCTGTTGCGCGAAGAAAAAAAGCTAAAAAACGATATATTAGGCTCTTTTCAAGGTTGCTACGCCCAATATCAGTGATTTTTGAGAGATTTTGTTTTATGGATGTGCAACTCATCCATGGCCAGGTCGGGTACCAAGTGCCCGGGACGTAGAGAAAAAGCCTCCGAATCGCCTCGGCGGCGAGCGGTTACCAAGCCGTCGCCGGTTGGCTTGCCCCAACGATTCATCATCGCGGCAACCAAAGCCAAGTCGGCGTCGTCGACGCCCTGCGGTGAAACCACCAAGGCAACGGGCCCCAGCCAATCCTCCGGCCACAGGAGGACGTCACCAAAATCCGCCCAACGTTCCAATAATCCGTTTTCCTGTTCGTCGCGGCTTACGATCACCTTACCGTTACGGGAAAGCTGCAAGTGCCGTCCTACGTGTAGTAAATGCAGGTCTTCGTGAGATATTTCCTCTTTGATTTCCATAAGATGCATCAAACGTAGGGAATAGCGGCGGTCGGTGAGCAAGCAGCCGCCGCCAGTGCCGGGCGGGTCGTCAATTCCCAATTTCGCCGCCAGGGCCACCTGGTTTTTTCGTCCGCGGCCGGTAAACGCCAGTAACTGCTCACGATCGATCAAGCCCGTCCGCTCGGGGAAGCTGGGCGGCAGAACCTGAGCGGATAGAGGCCGCAGCAGGCGGTCGTTCAACCCCGAAACGGCAGCGATATTGTCCAAACTTTGCTTATTTTGACTCATGGGCCGCTGGCCCTTGACCTCGCCGGTGAACACGAAGTCGTAGCCTTCTTTTTCCATGATTTCGCGGGCTTTGCGTAAGAAGAGGATTTTGCAGTCGATGCAGGGGTTGAGGTTCTTGCCGAAGCCGTATCTAGGTTTCTTTAGAAGTTCGAAATACTCGGGCCACACATCGATAATGCGCATGGACACGCCCAGTCGGGCGGCCCAGGTTTCGGATTTTGTCGGTCGATCATCGGTTCGCAGCGGGTTGATGAAAGGTGCCGTGAAGTGAAGCGCGAGCACGTCCACGCCGAGTTCCATCATCAGCTTCGTGGCCAGGATTGAATCGAGGCCGCCGGAAAACATGGACAGCGCTCGTGGCTTGCGATCGGTCACGCGGACTCCCTTTGGTGTGTCGCTGCCATCAAGTTAGCGGATGAACGAGAGGTGTCAAGGAAACTCAGGCATCGCTTATTTTCTCAAACAGGACGAAGACTTCTTGATTACCTTTCGGCCCTTGAATGGGTGCGGGTGCCTCGCCGCGCGCCGCCAGACCAAGTTCGCCACCGAAGGCCGCGATCTGGGCAACGCATTCGGCGATTACTTCCGGATCGCGTACCACGCCGCCTTTGCCCAGTCGCTCGCGACCGGCCTCGAATTGCGGCTTGACCATCGCCAGGGTCGATGCGCCGATTCGTAGGTGCGGTGCCACCGCCGGCAGCACCGAGCGCAGCGAAATGAAACTTACGTCGATCACCGCGCCGTCGAAGCGTCGCCCCTGGAAAAAATCGGGCGGCAATGTGCGGGCGTTGGTTCGTTCCATGCAACTCACGCGGGGGTCTTGCCGCAGTTTGTTGGCGAGTTGGCCGTAGCCGACGTCGATGCCCGTGACATGCGCGGCGCCACGTTGCAGCAAAACGTCGGTGAACCCGCCGGTGGATTGTCCGACATCCAGCCAATCACCGCCCGTGGGGTCCACGCCTAGGGCATCCAGAGCGCCGACGAGCTTTTCGCCGCCGCGGCTGACATAGGGCAACGTGCCGCGCAGGCGGATATCGGCGGTCGGATTGGTCGGCGTTCCGGGCTTCTCGGCCGGGCGGTCGTTGACCAACACCTTGCCCGCCATGATCAGCGCTTTGGCTTTTTCTCGGGATTCGGCCAAGCCGCGTTCGAACACGAGATGATCGAGGCGGGGTTTTTTCCCGGCCATATCTATGTCAGCAGATCGCGCACGGCGTCGGCGATGCCGATGTCGTCGATGCCGACCCGCCGGCGCAGTTCCTCTTGGGAACCGTGTTCGATGAAGCGGTCGGGCAGCGCGACCACGCGGGTCTTGATGCCGAAGATGCCGCGCTCGGAAAGCATTTCGAGAACCGCGCTGCCGAAGCCGCCCAGGCCGGTATTTTCCTCGGCGGTTATGACGCATCCGGTTTTCTCGGCCCAACGGCCGATCAACTCCGCGTCAAGAGGCTTGACGAAACGGGCGTCGATTACCGCCACGCTCCGTCCCTCGCCGGCGAGCGTATCGGCGGCAGCCAAGGCCGTCGCGACCCGGTTTCCGATGGCGACGATGACCGCGTCGCTGCCTTCGCGCAGCAGGCGCCCTTTGCCCAGGGGCAAAGTCTCGGGTTGTTCGGGTAGGGCGACGCCGGTGCCCGAGCCGCGCGGGTAGCGCACGGCGGTCGGTCGGTCGTAGGTGAAGGCGGAATGCAGCATGTGCACGAGTTCCCGCTCATCGGAGGGCGCCATCACGACCAAGCCGGGGATGTGCCTCAGGTAGGTCAGGTCGAACACGCCGTGGTGAGTCGGGCCGTCGTCGCCCACGAGGCCGCCGCGGTCGATTGCGAAAACGACCGGCAGGTTCTGCAGCGCGACATCGTGGATGATCTGGTCGTAACTCCGCTGCAAAAAGGTGCTGTAGATGGCGGCGATCGGTCGCAGGCCGGTTTTAGCGAGGCCGGCGGCGAAGGTGATGCCGTGTTGTTCGGAAATGCCGACGTCGTAGCTGCGTTCGGGAAAGCGGTCGGCAAAGGTTTCCAAGCCGGTGCCGCTGGGCATGGCGGCGGTGATGACCACGATCCGTCGATCCCGTTCACCGAGTTCGACGATGGCGTCGGAAAACACCTGTGTGTAAGCGGGCGGCCCGGCGGCTTTTTTTTGCGATTCGCCCGTGGCGACGTCGAACTTGCCGACACCGTGGAAACGATCCGGGAGGTCTTCCGCGGCGATGAAACCCTTGCCTTTGATCGTCGAAACGTGAACCAGCGTCGGTCCCGGAAAGCGCATCACGCCGCGAAACGCCTCGATCAGGTGGTCGATGTTGTGCCCGTCGATGGGGCCGAGGTAGCGGAAGCCGAGGGATTCGAACAAGAAGCCCGGGGCCAAAAACGCTTTGACGGCGTCCTGCATGCGCTTGGCGGTTCGGTACACGTCCTCGCCCACCGTGGGCACGTTGCGCATGAATCGCTTGAGCCGCTGGCGAACGGCGTTGGCGGTTTGTCCGGCGAACTTGCGCGACAGGTATCCGGACAGCGCGCCAACGTTTTCACTGATGCTCATTTTGTTGTCGTTGAGCACGATGATGAGGTTTTTGTCCATACGCCCGGCGGTGTTGAGCCCCTCATAGGCCAGCCCGGCGGTCAGTGAGCCGTCGCCGATGACGACGATAACCCGGCGGTCGTCTTCCCCCTGTAGGTGGTTTCCTTCCACCAGGCCGATACCCGAACTGATTGATGTGCCGCTGTGCCCGACAATGAAAATGTCGTGCTCGCTTTCGGCCGGGTTGGGGAAGCCCGAGAGGCCGTCAATTTGACGCAGGGTTCCGAAGCGATCGCGCCGGCCGGTCAACAGCTTGTGGGTGTAGACCTGGTGCCCCACGTCCCACACGAAGCGGTCGGAAGGGCTGTCGAAGACATAGTGCAGCGCGATGGTGAGTTCGACCGATCCCAGGTTCGACGCCAGGTGGCCGCCGGTTTGGCTGATGGTGTTGATGATTTCTTCGCGAATCTCGTCGGCCAGGACGGGTAAGTCGTCCAGGGGCATTTTTTTCAGATCGGTCGGCGATTCGATGTGGTCCAGGTGGCGGCTCACGCGGCTACTCCTCGTCGTTTTCGTCGTCGTCCTCGTGACTCAGGTCCTGCACGGCGACGGTGCCGTCGGCTTTTTCCAGCAGGACCTCAACGCGTTTTTCGGCGCTGTCGAGGGTTTTCGTCAAAGAGGATGAGAGTTTCATGCCTTCTTCGAAAACCTCCACTGCGGCCTCCAGGGGCAGGTCGCCACTTTCGAGCTTGCCCACCAAGTCCTCGAGGCGCCGCAATTGCGTCTCGAAGGTGGACTCTTCTTTGGTTCCCTTTTTGGGCATGATAATCTCCTTGGCCCGCAAAAGGGTATATTGACACCGTGCCGGGAGATGGTCAATCTTCCCGCACGGGCGCGGCGGCAGGCGATTTGGGAAGTAAAACGGGGCCTTTGCCGTTTGACAGGTGCCCGGGGATGAAGTATAAAACGCGGCCTACCGGCAAACGGGTGGGTAAAGGTAAGGAGACGATCATGGCTTCGAACAGCAAAAAGACCAAGATGAAACGGATTCGCAAGGTGCGGGCCAGCGGCACGGCGCGCAAGCGCATCATTCGCCGTGGAACCACGCCGGTGTTTCCGATTCACAAAGCCGAAGAAAAGAAGACCGCCGAAAGCAAGTAGCGCTGCGGCGTTTGTGAAAAGTCCGCTCCGCCTTGCGGCGGGACGGCTTTTTCATTTAAAGCATCCGAGTTGACAGGCTCGAATGCGGATTTTCCCCCGCGTGGCCAGATCGCCGATCACCCGCGGTGAGACACCCAGTTCGTCGGCCAAGGCCAATGCCACGGCGCAAACAATATTTCCGTCCACGGATTTCTCTTTCAATTTGGCGATGATTTCCTGTTCGTTTTTCATGATGGCTCCGCCAGCAGTTTATAGAGAGTTTTTTTATCGACGCCGGTGATCAACGCGACGGCGGTGGCGGCGTCCTTGGTTTTGATGCCCATTTCGCGCATCAGCTTTCGGCCGTGTTCCACCGCGTCGGCCATTTCACCGACTTGCGCCTTGGGTAAGCGCGCGACGATGGTCACTTCACCCAGTAGTTTACGCTCGGCAAGTTCGTCGATGAGGTAACTTAAAGGGCCGCGCAAGGCTTCCTCGTGTATTTTCGTCATCTCGCGCAGCACGGCGGCTTGGACGTCGCCGAGCACGTCGTGGAGGTCTTGCAGGGTGCCGACGGTGCGCTTGGCCGCTTCGTACAAAATGAGTGTGCCGTCCATGCGCAGGTAGGATTCCAGCCGGCGACGCCGCGCCGAACCTTTGCGCGGCAGGAAGCCGTCGAAGATGAAACGGTCGGGCGGCAGGCCGGAGAGCTGCAACGCGATGATCGCCGCGCAGGGGCCGGGCAGGGCGACGACGTGGATTTCTTCTTCGAGGCAGCGATACACCAATTCGTAGCCGGGGTCCGAAATCAGCGGCGTGCCGGCGTCGGTGACCAGGGCGATGGTTTGGCCATCGCGCAGCCGTTCGAGAATGTGCGGTAGTCGTTGGGGGATATTGCCCTCGAAAAAAGAGAGCTTGGGTTTGTCGATTTGAAAATGGCTGAGGAACACGCCGGCTTTACGGGTGTCTTCGGCCACAACGAGATCGCATTCGCGCAAGGCGGCAAGCGCCCGGGCGCTGGTGTCGTCCCAGTTGCCGATAGGGGTGGCAACCAGCAGCAGCTTGCCGGGTGCGGCCATGTTCAGATCGTCACGTCGAAATTGAGCTGATCCCATTCTTCCGTGTTGCGATCGTACAACGGCGCGCCGAAGTGATAGTCGCCCGCATCCAGCGTGTCGATATCGATCGTCACGGGAATCTGGCAATTCGGGTCGGGCGTGCCCGGGTTGTCGATGTCGTACCAATCATAGGAGAAGACATGGTAGGAATCGCCGTACGAGCGGACCATGAATTGCTGATCGGGCAGGTTGTACATTTCGCACGCGGCGTAGCGCACCTGGAAGGGGGCGTTGCCTTCCACGTTGGTGAACAAATCCACCAACGGCACGACCCACTTCTTGTTCGTCGCGCCCAATTCGAGATCCAATTGGAACACCGAGTACGTGACCTTCGTGTCGAAAGAGCTTCGCTGTACGGTCAACGTGATCGAACCACCGGTGAGGCCGTCGATTTCGTACGTCAAATCGATCGGGCACATGCAGTCGCACGGCTCGCCACCCTCGACTTCGGTGATCGTTACCTGAGAGCCGGCGGCATCCGCAGTCACGGCCATTTCGGCGCAGCAATTCACGTAGGCGAAGAGATCTTCCACCTTCAATACGCCGTCGTCCCACGCAACCTGCACGACATCGATCGGGTCCGCATACGGGTCCCAAATCGCCTTGCTTTCGGCGTCATCAAGGCAGGCGGATTGATTCACGGCCGACACGGACACGACGCCGGGGGTGTCGTCGTCGTCATCATCGTCATCGCCACCGCCGCACGCGATGATCATCGCGAACGCGGCCAGCAAAATCGTTAAAATAAGAAACCATTTCGTTCTCATTGTTTTTCTCCTTTGCTTCCCTTACCCAGCAACTGAGCGTAATGGGCCGGTTCGGGGTCGTCAAGCAGGGAGTCGATTTTCAAACGAAGCGCCCGGTAGGATTTGGCTTTTGCCCCGGCGGTGGTATCCTAACGCCATGCGACACTTCTACTTGCCGGTAATCGCGACTCTTTGTCTATTTATCGCGGCTTGTTCGTCCACGAACAACAAGGCCGAAGGCACCCCTGCGGTCTTGTCGCCTGACGGCGTTAGATGGCTCACGACGCTGAACTACCCGGACGACGATCGCGATGTCGATCGCCGCCTCGCGGCTTTGCGCCTGGGTATGAACGAGCAGGCGGCGGCCGTGGGTGATTTGGCCAAGCATCTGCACGGCGATCCCGATCCGCAAGTGCGGGCCGCGTGCGCCTGGTCGCTGGGTCGGTTGGGTGGCGATGAATCCTTAAACGCGCTGATCAACGCGAGCGGATTCCCCTGGCGTGAAGTGCGACTCGCCGTGGTCGAGGCGTTGGCCGAAAGCCGCGACCCCAAGGCCGCCGACACGCTGGCGGAGTTGATTGCCAACGACGACGAGCAAGTGGCTCTGGCGGCGTGGCGGGTGTTGGAGCAGCGGGGGCAAGCGCCGGAGGTAGACTGGCACGGGCGCAGCGTCGCGGCCGCCCCGGTCGATGGGCCGGACCAAGTAGTCCACGTTGATCCTTTGCGGGGCGAGGACACCGCCGCGGGAACGGCGCGGGAGCCGGTCAAGACGGTCAAGAAAGGTTTGGAACTACTCAAACCCGGCGGCGAGTTGCGCCTGGCCGGCGTGCCGCGCGATTACGTTCGCGAAGCCGTGGTCGTGCCGGCCGCGCTCTCAGGGCTGTGGAATCAGCCGACGCGGATTGTCGCGTGGCCCGGCAAACCCAAGCCGGTGATCGCTCCGACGGTGCGCCGTCCGCTCGACGCCTTTGACGAAGAGGACAAGCTACGCGTCGCGTTCGAACCGAAGGGGGCTTTTCACGTCCTGCCCGGCGGCTCGACGAAGATCCTGTCGCTGGTGACCGGTAAGGACGAAATGGGCCCCGGCACCTGCCGCTACGACGCGGGGACCAGTTTTCTGCACATCAACATCGGGTCGCGGCCGCGGCGAGGATTTATTGAAGTCGCCTTCGCCGAAGATGCGCTGCACGTGGACGGAGCGAGCCACGTGGTCGTCGAGGGAATCGACGCGCAATTCGCCCCCGACACGGGTTTGGAAGCGGCGGGCGGTATGTACGTCTCATTCGTCAACTGCCGCGCGCGGTACTGCGACCGTCACGGGATGTTCTTCTACTATTCACCGCTGGGTGTGGTACGCGGCGGCGGGGCGGAACACTGCAGCTACCAGGGGATCAGCGTGCGTTCGAGTCCGCGTACCCTGGTGGTCGATGCGGTCGCGGCGGGCAACGGTAAAGACGGAGTATTGTTCCTGTTCGACAGCGATTACTGCACGGTGTTGAACAGCCGTGTCACGGGCAACGGGCGGGGCGTCGCGTTTATCACCGGCTCCGACTACGGGCGTGTCGTGGGATGCTCTTTCGGCGCCAACCGCGGCAAGGACTTCGAGATCGACCCCCATAGCCGGCCGGGATCCGCATTGTGAGCCGTCGCGCCCGAATCACGCTGCTGTGTTTGCTGGTGGCCCTGGTCGTCTTCGGCCGCCTGCTTTTGCTGTACTACAGCGAATACGTTTACGACGAAGAAGAGTACAAAACGGGGTCGATCGCGGCGCTGATCATGGACGGCCCGAAGCTGCCGTTGCTGGAATATCAGCCGGGCGACTACGAAGGCGGCACGCTGTTGTTCGGCTTGTTGACCGTCCCCTTTTTCGCGTTGTTCGGCAAAACCTACTTCGCGCTCAAACTGCTGGCACTGACGACCTCGCTGTTCATGGCGATTTTCGCCGCGTGGTTCGCGGCGCGGCACGGCGGCACACCCGCGGCGGTGGCGACTGGCGTGCTTTTCGTGCTGCCGCCGGCCTACGTGGCCCAAGTGGGTTTGCTGCCCTGGGGTAATTACGCGGAAAACGCGACCCTCAGCCTGGGCATGTTGGTAGCCGCTTCGTACTTGTTCGCGGCAAAACGGCCGCGCCTTTGGCAGTACTTTCTTTTCGGCGCCGTTCTCGGCCTGGGAGTGTGGATTCACTACGGGTTTCTGGTGACGGTAGCCTTGCTGGCATTGTGGTGGTGGGTGAGTCGCACGAGCGGTTTGCGCCACGTAGCGGCCGCCGCGGTGGGCGGCGTGGTCGGTTTTTCGCCGTGGATCATTTACAACATCACCCACAACTGGTGGGGCCTGGGCCGGTTTGCCGACGCCGTGAATAAATCGCCCGACGCCGGCTCGCGAATCGTGGCGGCGGTCAAGCGCTTTGGCATGCTGCTAATCGACGACATCCCGGCGGGCCTGAGCTTTCACGCCGGGACACTCGCCGGGACGAAAGCGCTTTCCTATCTATACTACGTGCTGCTATTGGCGTTGACGGTCACGTTGGTCGTGTTGTTGCGGCGTCGGTGGCGCGACGGCTGGCGGGCGTTATGGCCGACCAAGCCCCGCGCGGTGTCGGACGCGGCCTTATGGTCGCTGGCGCCGGTCGGGTTCGTGCTTCTCTACAGTCTCGTGTACAGCGTGAGCGATTACGACTTGTTCGCACGGCAATGGGGGACGCTGGATGCGGAGCCTTATTGCCACATTTTTGCGTTGTATCCCATGTTGTTGCTGTCGGCCGGGCTGGCGGTCGGGCATGCCTGGCGCACGCGATTGCGGTGGCCGGCGGCGACGGTAGCGGCCGTGCTGGCGATCATGGGCGTGGTCGCTATCGGCGGCTTACTGACACCAAACCGACCGCAACACGAGCGGCTGCGGCGCCCGGCTTACGACATGGGCGTGATCTACATGGAGATCGGCAGCAAGTGGGGCGCGGATCACGCGCAGTTGACGAAAATCCAGCGCCGGCTGGACGGCCAAGCGTTGCGGTCTTTCATTCACGGGGCGGGAATCAAATACGGGCTGGACCACCCGACGAGTTTGCCGGTGGCGTTGGACAAATGCGCCGCGCAATCCGACGCGTTGGTGCCCTATTGCCTCATCGGCGTCGGCACGGGGTTGTACGTGGGCGATGCGTACCTGCATCTTCCGCAACGCAACGAGGTGCTGCGCGGTTCCCCGGCAGCGGCTCGCCCGTGGCTGACGTTGGGCGCGTGCGTGGGCAATATCTGGACGGGGCGGGCGGATCACTGGAGTTGCGGCCTCGCCTCGGCCATCGACGTTGCGGCACTTGCGCCGGAGGGCGAAAAAGACGACCTACCGGGTTTCGTGTCGGGTCATTTGGCGATGCTGCAATTTCGACCGCAGAAGGAATAACTTTTATTTCATGGCATCCAGCATGACCATTGCTTCGTCACGCGACCAGCAATTGGGCAGGGCGTCGCGAATGTAAACGAAGATTTCTTGCGCTTCTTTGCGGCGGTCGTTGTCGACAAGTTTCTGACCGAGTTGGAACGCGATGGTGCAGCAATCGTTGGGGTCGGCGCATTCCGCCCGGGCTTCTTCCATCAGCGTCAGCCCCTTTTTCTTTTCGCCTTTGTTGTAATACAACCGTGCTTGATCGAAGCGGGCTATCGATCGCAGGCGATTGTCGTCAGTTCGTTTGATGATTTGCGCGAAGTCGTCAATTGCTTTTTGCGTATCGCCGGAATGCTGCGCGAGACGAGTGAGCAGTTCATAGGCTTGTACGACGAGGTTGGCGTCTTTGTTATTGGCGGCGACTTCGTTGGCCAATGTCTGGACGAGATCGGCCCATCCTTCGGGCTGATCCTCCCGCGTGTCGATAGTTTTGTTGGCCAGCACGAGGCGCGCGTTGCCGCCGGCGAAAGAATCGGCGCTTTGCGCGGCGGCTATTTTCCGCAAGAGCTCCACGGCCAGTTTTTGGCTTTCGGGGTCTTTGGCCCAGGTTGCTTTCATGAAATTGGCCGGAGTATCGAACGACGAGAAATCGAGCTTGAGCACGTCGCGCAGATACCGGTTAGCGACTTGCGGCCGGCCTTCTTTTTGCTCGAGACTGACCAATTCCAGCTTCGCCCAAACGCCGAAGGTGCTCGCGGCCGGGTTTTTGTCGATGATGCCTTGCAGGTATTTGTTGGCGTAGCCGATCATGCCGGCCTGTACCATGGAGTCGACGTAGCGTTCGATCATTCCGGTTGCGGCGTCGTCCCCGGCCAATGTGACAACCCGCTCGTACACGTCGACGGCGCGGCCGTAATCCTTGATGGCGGAGAGCATGTCCGCGTACTGATTCAGATCCATGATCTGTTGCGCGGTGTCGACGTTGTCGGAGTCGATCACGGTCTTCATCAGGTCGATGGCTTCGTTATAGCGGCCGCCGCGGCGGTACACGTGGACCAGTTCGCGGCGTAAGCGGTTGACGACTCGGTTGTTCGGCGCTTCTTCAATGGCTTCGCGCAACAGTTTTTCGGCGCCGTCGATGTCCCCCCGCTCGGAGCGGAGCGTGGCCAACAGGCGCAGGGAGTCGATGTGCTGGTTATCCCAGCCGCCGGTTGTGGCGCGCACGTCCTCGACGAGCTTTTCGGCTTCGTCGAATCGCCGCCGGCTGATGTACGCGGAGGCTAGTCCAAGGCGGGCGGTATTGCGCGGCAGATCTTCCATTGAGTTCTGGAGAACCTCGAGGAAGATTTTTTCCGCTTCTTCGAATCGTCCCTGTCCCTGAGCCACAACCGCTTCGTTGAGGCGGGAAAAGATGATTTCGCTTTTGGCGTCGGGAAAGCGTCGGCGCATTTCGGAATAGGTCTGGCGAGACGTTTTTATATCGCCGAGTTGCTGCTGCAGCCGCGCCAATTGCATGTAGGCTCGCAGCACGACGGGCTCCGGCGCCCCGTCCAGCTTGATGATTCGCCGCATTGTGTCGAGCGCCTCATCGGTTCTATTCAGATTCGTGAGTACGACGCCGCGAGTCAGCAACAATCTGGCGCGCGCGGTTTTGGGCACGCGCTTTTCGAGTTCTTCGAGGTTGACGACCAGCCATTCAAAGTACTTTTTGTCGCTGCCCGAGCCGACTAATCGCCCGAGGATCTCGAACAGGTTTTGCGAAAACTGCGGCAGGGGCGCTAATTCCAGCAGTTGTTGCATCACTTCTTCTGTTTCGCCCTTGAGTTGGAGCGCCTGCAGTAATTCGAAACGAATCGAGAGTTTCACCATGGACTCGACGGTCTCGGATTCCAGCAGCGACTGATAGATCTTGATGGCGTCTTCGTATTGCTCCAACTCGACGTAGGTCTGCGCCTTTTGCATAAAGGCCGTCAGTTGCACCATTTCGTCGTCCGGATGGCGGTCGAGAAGAATGTCGTAGTACTTCAACGCCTCGTGGCGATCGCCGGATTCCCGCTGATGTTTCGCGGCTTCGAAAAGCTTGGAGTTGTCCCAGTTGTCCGGCGTTCGCCGGTGCGCGTGAACCAAAAAAACTACGAGCAGTACCAGCGCCACGACAGCGATACGCCCGATCTTGGAGGAGAAGACCGCCGCCACAGCCTTGCGCATTAGCTTTCGGCTGACCCGAGCGCCGCGTTCGCGCAGTTCGGCAACGAATTCGTCGGGCAGTCCGCGAGCGTACCGGAAATTCGCCTTTTCCACCTGCGCGTCGGCGAGGTTGACGTCCTTGAATTCACCGGCGATAAAATCGGTCTTGGTGAGATTGCAGCCGGGAAATCCGCATCGTTCGATCACCGGTCCGGACAAGTCGGCGCCTTCGAAACGGCAATTGTGGAACTCGGTGTTCTTGATATCGGGGCATGACAGGTCGCCGCCCGAGAAATCGCAATCGATGAACTGGCAATTCACGAACACCACGTCCGGAAACGAGGCTTTTACGAAGCGGCAATTCGTCACGCGGCAGCGGGTTAGCGACAAGCGCCGCACGCTCGCGCCCTGCAGCGATACGCCGTCGAGTTCACAATCCACCAAGGACCATTTGGGCGAGGTAGCATCGGAAAGGTTCACGTTTTTCAGGACGACTTTTTCCCACACACCGCGCACTTTGGCACCGGTGGCGTTGACATCCCGCAGCGTGGCGCCATTCAGATCGGCGTCCTGCAAGTTAGCTTTGACGAGCACGGCGCCGGTCAAGTCCATGCCGGTGAGTTGGGCACTGCTCAAATTAGCGCGGGTCAGATCGGCGCCGCGCAAATCGCGATCGGTAAGATCCGCTTTGCTTAATTTCGCGTTTTTGAGGTTCTCGCCGCTTTGCTCTTCGGCCATCTGTCGCTCCCACGCTTCGTTCTAGTCGGGGTCGCAGGTTTCGAAACCGCGGCGCTCGCGTTCACAAGTTAATGCGTATTTCGACGCGCGACAGCCTGGCTGCTCTATTGACCGGGGGTCGTGTCGTCGTCGTCCGCGGCCGTGTCGTCGTCGGTCGTCGTATCGTCGTCGGTCGTCGTGTCGTCGTCGGTCGTCGTGTCGTCGTCGGTCGTCGTGTCGTCATCGGTCGTCGTATCGTCGTCCCCGGTGTCGTCGTCGTCGACAGGTTCCGCGGGCAGGAGGTAGCGGAAGGGGATCGAGACTTCGCCGGATCGAGCGCCGCACACGTCTTCGACTACAACTTTCAACGGCGTATGACCCGCTGTCGCCGGCTTTGGCAAGTCAAATTCCAAAGCATTTCCGTCGCAGCCGGTGTTACCGCCAAGGTAGAGGGTGAAGGGACGCCAACCCTCTCCCACATCGTAAAGAATCACGCCGTTGCCGAGATTGCATTCAGCGTCCAGGGGTGTGATTTTCACCGACGCGACGGTATCGGGGCCAATCAGTGGATCGTCTGTCGGCTCGCCGCCCACGAAGATTTCAACGCGGGAGATGGCGGGCGCTTGGTTGGTGTCGGGGGCGCAGAACGAGCCACGCGGCCAGTCGAGCGCCGCGACGCCGCCTTCGGCGCGAGCGACCGCTTCCAGAGTGCGGTCGGCGGACGCGTCGAGTACGAACAAACCGGCTTCGCCGCCGATAAACCGACGAACAAATGCGATGTATTGACCGTCCTCGTTAACCTGTTGTCCGTAATTCGTGGTGTTGGCGCCGCCGGAAATCAGAATGTTGGTTTCCTCCGCCAGATTCCATGCGTAAAGCGAATTATTGGACGTGTAGTAAAGGATCTGGTTGTCGGGCGACCATCTCATTTCGGTCGGATTGTTGGCCAGGAACGTGACGACGCTTCCCTCGGCGTCCACTACGAAGCCGATGCCGCCCAAATAACCAGTCGACGGATTGGAAATTTGCATCGAGACCGCGACAAACTGGCCGTCGGCGGTCCAGCGCGGGAAAAAATCGCCCGAAACCGGCAGGGCGTAAATCTCGCCCTGCTTGAGAAAGCCCAGCAAGTTGGCAAAAACCGGTTCGGTGTTCGCGGCGTTGGTAATCACGAGTCCGGCCGCGTTGAGATAGGCGATTTGTCGCATATCCGGCGAGTAGGCTCCGTAACGGCCGTCGGGCGCGATCAGACGGGCGCCGACCGCGCCGACGTGGGCCTCGTAGAGTTCGCCGGTTCCAGGGTCGTGGTAGAAATATTTGCGCCCGTTAGGGGCGGCGAACGCCTGAGGCGCGGTGCCGACCACGCGGGCAGATTTCTCAGCGGTATCGATAATTTGTACGTTCTGGGCATCATCGACGAGTAACAGTTGAGATTCAAAGCCGGTCGTTTGCAGAAAACTGCCGACGGTGTTCGAGAGCTTTACGGCCTGCAATTTCTCCAGGTCCAAGGAAAACGTTCCGGCCTCGCCGTCCCATTTTCCCGAAAAATATAGCGAGCCGGTAAACCCTGTGGAGTTATCCGGCTTATCATTCTTAGGAGGACCATCACCACCGCGGTCGCAGGCGCCAAGGGCAAAGATGAGCGCCACGAAAACCGCGAGGATGACGTACCACTTTCGCTCAATACACATTCAGCCTCCAGCGCCGATCCCGCATTTCGATTTTCGGGTCCCGTCCCGGGACTGTCAAGTTCGCCCCGAGCGGTGTTGTTTACTTGTTTATTTCGCCAAGTGTATACAATTGCGGTCGACGGTCGCGGAACAGGTGATTCCGTGCCGTCATTTGTTTGTGATCCGCAAGTGACAGATTGATTTCGGTTGCCACGAAACCGTCGTCGGTGTCCGGCAGGCGCTCGTAACGCCCGGTGGGCTGCGTTACTTGGCTGCGGCCCGTAAAGGACATTTCCCGGCCGGCGCGAAATTCGGAGCCGCCGCGGTTGGCGGTGACGGCAAATACGCGATTTTCCAGACATCGCGTGACCATCGCGTCCTGACAAAAAGGTAGTACGAGATTCGCCGGATGCAGAATGATTTGCGCTCCCAATAGGCCAAGGCTTCGCGCCGACTCCGGAAAATACCAATCGAAGCAGATCATCATTCCCAAACGAAGGCCGTCGACGTCACAAACGAAAAACGGCTGCTCACCGGGGGAAAACAGCCCGATTTCGTCCATAAACAGGTGTATTTTCCGGTATATCGCGATCAAGCCATCGGGGCCGAGCAACGCCGCCGAGTTGTAGTACCGGCCGTCTTTGGATTCCGGAAAGCCATAGCATAATAAACTACCCGTTTCTTTTGCCAGGGCCACCATGAAGTCGAAGGTTTCGCCGTTCACGGGTTCGGCGAGCTCGGCGAGTTCCTCCGGTCCCTTGAAGACGTATCCGGTAAAGGCGACCTCGGGCAGCACCGTCAGGCGGGCATCAGCCTCGCGAATCCATTTGGCCGCCCGCTCGCGGTTCTCTGCCACCTGGCCGAATTCTGGCGTGAATTGAACAGCGGCAACTTTCATGAAGATAGCATGCCTCGATAGTTGAACCGGAGCAAGGGCGTCGTTATCCTGTTGGACGTGGCCGCGCCGTCGCGCGGCTGGTTTTATCGACTCGAGATTTGGGGAGATCGCGTGAAACGAAGCTGCTTTCTTGTCGTGTTGTGCTTGTTGTTGCCGGGATTGGCCCAGGCCTGGGATACGGCTCACGCCGACCAGCGCGCCGCATACCAAACCGCGAAACGAAATCTGGCCGCCGGTCACGGCGCGGCAGCGGCTGAATCGTTGCGCGAATTGGCCGAGGGCAACTGGCCCGCGGCGGACGTGGCGGCCGCGCGGCTGTGCGATATGGCCGAGAAGGCCGACCGGAAGGAAGAAGCGCGGCAATGGAATCGTTTCCTGGTGTCTCGTTTTCCGTACAGCCGGTACCGGCCCGACGCCATCGTGGCGTTGGCCGAAGCGCTCGTGGCCGAACCCAATGGGGCGTCCGAGGCGGCGAAGTTGGCTAACACGCTGCTGCGCGACCATCCCGGCAAAGCCGATGCTCAGGCCCATTACCTGTTAGGCGAGGCGCTTTTAGCGACCGGGCGTGCTCAGGAAGCGGCGGCTGCCTATGCGGAGGCCGCGTATTTCCATCGGGGCGATTACTCCGACAAGGCGTTTAAGCGGCTCGGCGAATTGAAGAAGACGGGCATGAAACTTCCCAAGCCCGACGCAAAGCGATTGTGGGATCGCATCAGCGAGAACATTGCGCGCCGTTATTATTGGACCGCCAACCTGTACGCCGACCGCTACGCGCGGGTGTTTGCCGGGACCGAGAAGGGATTTCGGGCGCGACTGGTTTCGGCGGACATGTTGATTGCCCGACGCAAACACAAGGAGGCGAAAAAGGCGCTGCAAACGTTGGCGCGGCAAGCTTCGTCGGCCGACCGTAAAGCGGCCGTGGCGATTCGCCTCAAGCGGTACAACACCAAGAACGGAGTCGAGCAAAAGCGCCTGTATTTCACGAAAATTGCCGGGAAGCCCGGCTCGTGGGGATCGCGGGTCGATGCCCGGCTGGCGCTGCTGCAACTGGAAATGGACGCCGAACGCTTTGGAAACGCGGCTCGTTGGGGCGCCCGATTGGTCGACGATGACGCCGCGAGTTTGTTTTTGCCGGAAGAAACCTTGTGGCAAACCGCGTTCGCTTATTATCTGGCCGGGGACTTCCAGAACGCGGCAGTGCGTCTGAACCAGTGGTTGAAGCGCTATCCAAAACACGGCGACCACGACCGGGCTTCGTATTGGCTGGGCCGCACGTATGAACGCCTAGGCGACAAAAAGAACGCCGTTCACGTTTTCCACGTTTGTTACGACCGCTGGCAGGGTACGTACTACGGATTGGCGGCTGAAGCGCGCCTCCTGGCGCTGGGTATCGGCAGTGATCAGTTGCCGCGCCTGCCGTTTACCGGGGAAGCCAAGCAAGTCGTTGCCCGCGCTACGGCCCTTCTGGAACTGCAGCGCGAATGGGAACAGAACCAAGGCGGCGGCGAAACCCGCGATGCCGGCGCCACGCAGGCTCTGGACTATGTAGCCGCCGGCGATTCTCGCTTCGCGCCGGTATTTCGCGAGGTGCGGGAACTATTCGCCATGGGTGAGGACGCGGAAGCCAAGGCGCTGCTGGATCTTTGGCGTGACGATATGTACGAGGACGCCACATCGCCTTATTTCCTCAGCGTCGCATACGGGTTGGCCGGGGATAACCTGGCGTCAATTCGGGCCTCGTACCGGGGTTTCGAAATGGTACGCGACAACCGCTTGGCCGACCCGCACGCACTGTTGTCGCGCCGGCGTTTTCCCCTGCTGCAGGAAGCGCTGATCGCGAAAACCGCCAAGCAACACAAGCTCGATAAATATTTGGTATTCGGCATCATCAAGCAGGAAAGCGCCTTTCAGACGCGCGCCACGAGCTGGGCCGGAGCACGGGGTTTGATGCAGGTGATGCCGGGCACGGGCCAGTATATTGCCAAGCGGCGGGGGATGAAAAACTTCAACACGAAGAAACTCTACAAGCCCGAAGTATCGGTTGATTTCGGCTGTTGGTTGATGGCGCACTTGTTGCAAAAGCGTTTCGATGGGGATCTACCTGCAGCGCTCGCCGGCTATAACGCCGGTTGGGGGCGGCCGCCGCGGTGGTGGGCGCCGAATGTCGGGCGCACGTACGACGAGTTGATTGAACGCATTCCCTTTGATGAGACGCGCGGTTACGTCAAGGGTATAGTGCGAAATTACGAGATGTACCTGCGACTGTACAAGGACCCCGGGGCGACGGGTAAACGCCGTCCGAGTGTGCTTAACTTATTGAATCAGAAAGCAAAGGGGTTGCCATAGGGCTCGAAGGTCGCTATGTTCCGACTTCTTTTTTGACTGGAGGGTGATGTATGTCCCAACGCTATCCCGTAACACCTGCCGGCTTGGAAACGCTCAAGGTGCAGCTTCATGAAATGAAAACCAAGCAGCGGCCCGCCGTGATCAAGCTGATCGAAGAAGCGCGCGAGCACGGAGATATTTCAGAGAACGCCGAGTACGACGCGGCGAAGGATAAGCAAGGAATTCTCGAGGCGCGGATAGCCGACATTGAAAACCGCGTTGCCGACGCCCAGGTGATCGATCCGGCCCAAATCGATGAGGATAAGGTCGTTTTCGGAGCGACGGTGACGCTGATGGATTTGGATACGGACCAGGAAAGAATGTACCAGATTGTCGGCGATCACGAAGCCGATTTGAAGAAGAAGCGCGTCAGTATCAATTCGCCCATCGCCCGGGCGCTGATCGGCAAAAAAGAAGGCGAAATCGTCGAGTTTGAAACACCGGGTGGATTGCGCGAATTGGAAATCATCAAAATCGAATACAAATAACCGGACGGCGGCGCTAGCGGAATAGCTTGGGCTTCTGTTTCTTGAGTTTTTCCAAATTCAGGCGGGCCGGTTGAAAGGTCGGATCGAGCGCGAGCGCCGCTTCGAATTCGTCTTTCGCTTCTTCGAATTTCTTTTGCTGGCGAAATACCAATCCCAAATTGTTGTGGGCGTCGCGGGCGTTTCTGGACGCGGGATTCAGGTTGATCGTCTGCCGATAAGCGTTAACGGCATCTTCGTTCTGGCCCAGGTTATCCAACGCGGTGGCCAAAAGCAGCCAAGCGTCGGTGTTGCTCGGGTCGAGCTTGATCACGGTGCGGAACTGCGCGATTGCGTCTTGCAACTCGTTTTCGCCCGCCGGCCAATTGGCCTCGCGCGGCAGCACCGCCCCGGCGTCGCCGCGTTGCTCGATCAGCAGCCGCGTTTTCTGCGCGGCGCGAAACACCAAAATACGTCCCAGCAAATAGTGCGCCTCGACGTAGCGGCTCTTGAGCGCAATCGCCGTGCGGGCGTGCCGCTCAGAACCGGCTAGATCGCCTGATTGGAAGGCTTTTACCGCCAGTTGGAAGCTATCTTCCGCCGTGAGAGGAGGGAGCGCTTCCGGTGTGGCGGCGTTGGGCGGCGGCGTGGGTTCCTGCGCCTGAATGACGGGACAGGCCACGAAAAGCATCAGCATCATGATCCACAACGCCCGTTTCATTCTCCCCTCCTTGGATTCCGACGCTAGCAGGCCGCCGGCGAATTCGTCAACGGCGATTGTCCGACACCGCCGGTCGCCTGTTCGTTAAAACAGCCACCACGCCACGCCGGCCAATCCGCCGGCAATCAACAGGGCCAACGCGGCGATCAGACCGCGAAATAAATGTGCGCCGCTGCGCGTCGTGGCCGGATCGCGACGCCCGGCGAAGACATCGGCGGTTACCGTGGCGATGTCGGCGGTGATTTCGTCCAGCAATATCTCACCCTCGGCGGCGCTCGCCCGATGCGGCATGCCGACGTAGCCCTCGCGGCGCCCGCGAAGGATCCACGAGAAATCCTGCACCCCGGCCCACAGGGCGTGGAGGACGTCCTGCCGGATATCTTCGTCGCGCACGATGCGTCGCACGGCGCTCTCGAACAAACGTTCCAAGCCGTTGAGCCACCAGCGGCTCGGCGGCTGGATGACCGGCAACTCCCGGTAAATCGGGGCGACGGTCTCGGGCGCGGCAGCGAGCACCATGGAGGTTTCGACGCGTCCGGCGTGCAGGTCCCAACACAGGTCGCGCGCCTCTTGGTCGCTCAGTTCGATACCTGCCCGGCGCACGGCGTTGGCGTGGCGTCCGAAAAAGACCTTGCCGCCGATGCGCGACGAGGGCGAGATAGCGTGGACGACGCGGCCCGGTCGACTACGCCGTCGCAGCCACGCGCAGACGTCATCCAAGGCGCCCACATGGGGCACCGCGCCGTGGCCGGTCAGAAACACGAAGTGTGTGAAGCCCTGCTTCAGGAAACGGCGCATGTAGTGTTTGAGCGTTTTACGCAGGATGCGCGAGGGCACTTTGACCGAGCCGGTGCCGCGGATCGTCGCGCCGCCCAGGTGCCAGGTAGGGTGCAGCCAGACGCGGCGGTTCGGATACCTTTCAGCCAGACGACGACCGAGGCGTTCGGCCATGGCCTCGCCGAGAATTTCGTCGGTGCCCAGCGGGAGGTGCGGCCCGTGGTTTTCCGGCGCGGCGACGGCGAGGATCAGGATATCCTTGTCGACCGATGCGCGCGCCAGTTCGGCGCTGGACACTTTGTGGTACCAAAACAGGTTTTCAGGCATGCGGGGAAGCTAGCCATTTTCGCCCCGCTTGACAATCGGCGGGCGGTGTTTTGAACTTGGCGCGGGCCATTTTCCGCTTTCGACGAGTGGTAAGCGAAAATCATACAACTGGTTGATCTGATGCGAATCACTCTCGCGGTGGTTTTAACTGCCTATGCGGGAAGCGACTCGATATCCTTCGACGACGGTGATTTCAGCAATGACCGCAACGGCAAGAGCGATGATGATGCCTTCAACTCCTCCGGTAACAAAAGAGCCTGCAGTCGTGCGCTCCGGGTACGCCGTGGCACCGGGGAAGCTTTGTTGAACCCATGTGACGGGAGGGTTTTGCGATGAAGAGGTTGATGACGGCGACCGCGCTGCTGCGCGTGCTGACACTAGCGGCGCCCGCGGCGGCGGAATACGGAACCTGGGAACAGAAAAACGCCGATTTCAATTACAACAACACGCTGCTGGGCGTTTACGCCCCCACCTTCTCGTGAGGCACGACATTTCAGAATGAGAGTTTTTGTTAATACGTTTTCATAATTTGCATCGATCAATTCGGAGCAGGAAAGGGTTTTATTCATGAGTCAGAAGTACGAGGAGTTGCATCAACGCTCAATTGTGGATCCGGCCGGTTTTTGGGGCGCGGAAGCGGAAAAGCTTCATTGGTATAAGAAGTGGGACAAGGTCCTGGATGATTCCAATCCGCCCTTCTATCGCTGGTTTGTCGGCGGTGAAACCAACCTGTGTTACAACGCGGTGGATCGTCACGCGCTCGGCGCCGGGCGCAACAAGGCCGCGATCATTTGGGAGAGCCCGGAAACGGGCCAAAGTCGGGTCATCACGTTTTTTGAACTGTATCGTCTGGTCAATCGTTGTGCGAATGTTTTGTTGAAGTACGGCGTCGGCAAAGGCGACCGCGTGATCATTTATATGCCGATGGTGCCCGAAGCGCTCGTCGCCGTTTTGGCCTGCGCGCGCCTCGGGGCGATTCATTCAGTTGTGTTCGGCGGTTTCTCCTCCGACTCCCTGGCCAACCGTATCGACGACTGCCAACCTAAAATGGTGATCTGCGCTGACGGCAGCAGCCGCAAGGGCAAGCCGGTTCTATTGAAGAAGATCGTCGATTCCTCTTTGGACTTGGCCGCGACCGACGTTCCCCACGTGCTGGTCTACGATCGTAAAATCACCGAGTGGCAGGCGAAGGAAGGCCGCGACTTGGATTGGCAGACCGAAATGGACGCCGCGCCCAACACCGTGGTCGAGCCGGCGCATCTGAAGTCTACGGATCCCAGCTACATCCTTTACACCTCCGGCACGACCGGCAAACCCAAAGGCGTGCTGCGCGACACCGGCGGCTACATGGTCGCCGTGCACTCCTCGATGGAACAAATCTACGGTTGCGGACCCGACGACGTGTATTGGTCCACCTCCGATATCGGTTGGGTCGTCGGGCACAGTTACATCATTTATGGGCCGCTGCTGGCCGGCATCCCGACGCTCGTTTTCGAGGGCACGCCGGATAATCCCAACCCCGGCATTTGGTGGAAGGTCATCGAAAAGTACGGCGTCACCGTTGTTTTCTCCGCCCCGACCGCGATGCGTATTCTGCGCAAATTCCCAGGCGAGTGGATCGAAAAACACGACCTGAGTTCGCTGCGCCACATCTTCCTCGCCGGCGAGCCGCTGGATGAATCCACCTACAAGTGGGCGAGCGACACGCTGCAAAAGCCGATCCTCGATCACTATTGGCAGACCGAAAGCGGCTGGGCGATGCTGACCAATCACATGGGCATCGAAACCCTGCCCATCAAGCCGGGCAGCCCGACCAAGGGCGCCATGGGCTGGAACGCCGCCGTCGTGGATGAGAAGGGACAGGAAGTCGCCGCCGGGATGCGCGGCACGCTGATCATCAAACCGCCGCTGCCGCCCGGTTCGCTGCTGACCATTTGGGGCGACGACGAGCGCTACGTGGAAACCTATTGGCAGAAGACGGGCGATAACGGCGCGTTGATTTACCTCAGCGGCGATTATGCCCGCTGTGACGAAGACGGCTATTTCTGGATGCTCGGCCGCTCCGACGAAGTGATCAACGTCGCCGGGCACCGCATGGGCACGCGCGAGATCGAAGAAGTGCTTTCGGAACATCCGAAGGTCGCTGAAGCCTCGGCCATCGGCATCAAGGACGAACTCAAGGGCCAGGCGATCGCCGCGTTCGTCGTGCTCAAGCAGGGCGTCGAGGGGACCGAGGAAGTCATCAAAGAGTTGATCCTGTCCATCCGCCAAAAGATCGGCGCAATCGCCACGCCCAAAACCCTGCGAGTGGTCATGCAGTTGCCCAAGACACGCTCGGGCAAAGTGATGCGCCGCGTGCTGCGCGCCTTGTGCGAAGAAAACGAACTGGGCGATCTGTCTACGTTGGAAGACGGCGCCAGCGTCGAGGAAGTCAAGGCGGCGCTCGAAGGCATGGGCCACGACGGCTGATCGGCGCGACTTCGTAGAGTGAAAAACCCAGGTCGTTGCCGCCGTCGTAACCTTGGTTCTTCGGCGGTAGCGGCCCCGGATTTCAAGCCGTGAATACTCTGCCTGACGAAACGATGCCGGGCTTTCGTTGACAAGCGCCGCGTGGTAGCCGATCCTTTTCGGGTAGGAGACTGACCCATGAAGCGTTTGTGGCTCGCCCTTTTGTTGCTATCCATGGCCGCCGGTTTCGCGTTCGCCGGCATTCACCAACTTGAGCATAACGCCTACCGGACACTGGTTGATCCGTCGCCCGTGTACGTGGACGACGTGCCGCCCCTCGCGCCGGCCAAGGCGGGCGACGAGCCCTACGTGGCGGGCTTCTACCCCTATTGGGGCGACGACATCGGCCTGCTGCAATACGACGTGCTGGACGAGGTTATCTACTTCGGTGCCGACCTCAACGGGCAGGGCGATATCACGTCGCTGCACGGGTGGCCCCGGCAGGACCTCGTGGCCGCGGCGCATGCGGAGGGAACGCGCGTGACGCTGGCGGTGATTTGTTTTTCGGCGACCGACATGAATCAGCTTCTGCCCAGCGCGACAAACCGCGCCAACGCGATCGACCAGTTGGTCGAGGCGGTCAACGAGGGCGGGGCGGACGGCGTCAACGTTGACTTCGAGGGTTTGCCGGTAGCGCAAAAGCAGAATTTCGTCACCTTCGTACAGCAGTTGAAAGCCGGCCTGCAGGTGGAAGACCCCGACGCGATCGTGTCCGTCGATACCCCGGCGGTTGATTGGTCCGGCGCGTTTGATTTCGACGCGCTGGCCGCGCACGGCCGGCTGTTCATCATGGCCTACGACTACCATTGGCGCACCGGCGATCCCGGACCCGTGGCGCCGCTGCTCGGGTCGGATTTCTGGGGGCAGTACGCCTACGACTGGACCCTCGACGACTATCAAACCTACATCACGCCTTATACCTTGGAGCGCGTGCTGCTGGGCGTGCCGTTTTACGGATACGACTGGCCCAGCGCCGGCTCCGGCATTCCCGGCACGGCGACGGGTTCGGCGACCGCCTACGGCATCCTGCAGGCGTGGGACCGGGCCGATGCGCACGGCGGCGGCCAGTGGGATGCGCCGTCCTCCACGGCGTACGCGATTTTCTATGAGGGCGGTTGGCGGCAGTTGTGGTATGAGGATTTGGATTCGCTGGCCGATAAGCTTGACTACGCGGCCACGCGCGAGGTGGGCGGCGTGGGCTTCTGGACGGCCTACTACGCCGCAGATAACCAGGACATCTGGGACCTTGTTGCCGAATACAAATATGGTTCCCCCGGCGACGATGATGATGATGATGACGACGATAACGATGACGACGACGACGATAGCGGCGGCTGTGGGCAGGTGGTTTTTTAGAAATAATCCATTGTTCTGCCGAGCATTTCCGCGGGCGAACTCCGCACACAAAACAATCTTGCGGGCGACTTCAGGCGTGAATTCTGGTCATTCCTCGACTAACCGGGAAAGCCTCGACATATTCAGCGCGAACAAAATATTTTACTAAGTCGTATTAAGACTTGACATTACCTTTGCAGAAGTTGTAATAAATCTCACTAAACAATTACGAGGCGATATTGGCAAACACACCATCGGACCAAGAGAGTTGTGTACTTTCCGACTACGGCGTAATAACCTCTCTTCACAGTACACGACCCGGGAAAACGATTGACACCTACAAAGAACTGCGCGGCCGGTACGGAGAATATAAAGAACGAGTTTCCGAAACGCTAGGACGATACGAAACAAAAAACAAAAAAAGGGTATCTCCTAAACATAAAGCGGAATTCGAGAAATTATACAATCCGTTATTTTATTATATGTGGGGTCCATTCGACCTTTGTTCAATTAGCTGTGTCGACGCGTTTTCTTTGGCACCGCAACTTCACGTTCCGTTGAGTGGCTCAATTCAAATCGCGATGCAGGCGGTGCCGGATTTCACAAAAGCGACACAAACACCCCGAGAAAGCAGAAGTTCAAGGACAAATCCCTGGTTTTTCGCGCCGGATAAGCTACTAGCGGAACTAGGCTGTGGCGACGACAAGAACGGTGATAATTCAAGCAGAGTAAAATGGCCGCTTTTTGCATTCTGTAAGCTGAAGGTGAATCCCATCCTCACCTTGGTTCTAGGGGCGAGTATTGTGCGCGAAGCCATCTTGGCAACGCGAGAACAAGTGAAACCTCAAAGCGAGGACAATAATGACGACCTTCGATGTTGTGTTCTCGAACCGCTTGGTTGGAATGAGATAACGCTTTTGGTATTCGGTAAAGACTACTCTCAGATGGTCAGTTCAATATTGTCCATTCGAGACACCACTCTCGGCGAATTACTAAGTAAGAAACCGGAATCAATCAAGACTTTGCGCAAGAACCCAGTCCTGTTGAGGCTGCTCGACGATGAAGAACTGAAAAAGCCTGAAAATGGCGCGAAATTAGAAATAGCATTGCGGGAAATGAGCTTGTATGCAGCGTCTTGGACGACGCTTGGTCTTCACATTGGTGTTTTTACTGATGTTCTTGAAAGAAATAAAAAGGGCGAAAACGCCGAACAGATTGCGAGACACGTCAAAAATGTTTACAGTATCGAAGGACGTGTTGTGCCGGATATTGGATTGGGAATATTACCCGGTTACTTCGGTGATACGATCAGCGATGCGGAAGATATAAGAAAAGAAATGCTTGGCGAAAAAGCGAATGAAGAAAACGCCGACAAAAAGACTAGCGTGGGAACTTCGAACGGCGATTCCGAACAAAAACGCCGTTACGTGTCGCGTCCGGGTCATACAGATTTGGTTTGGCGCACCGGTAAAGGCTTCGAAGACGACGGACGAGCGGTTTCCACGATTGACTTTATTGTCGATTTTGTTCGCTTGACACATGATGTAGAACTGAGCTTGCCATTGAGTAAACATGTCACCAGTCTTGGTGTTCCGGTGCAATATAATGAGGCAGAAGAAAAAGAATCTGATCGGCTCTGTCTTGATCTAGAATCGCTGCAAATGGGGCCTTTGTACCGTGGTGAAAAAACCCTTTCAAAGGATGAAATAAAACCAAAAACAGCCGCTCGCGTTTTACAATTACCGCGGCATCTTAGATCGGAAATCGAATCGTTAATCGCGGTATATGATATGATTGTGAAAGATGAAGTATTGTATGACACCATTGTTGATCTGGGCCCGCCACTAGTGCTTTTGATCAACTGGTTGAGTCATTTAGGCGCGGCAATACGAGAGGAAGACGGAGCGACTAATCGGACCTCAAGACAATGGGAAGATGTTGTCGCCGATTTGGCGCGCTGTGTACAGTCATTTCGACAAGCGCTCAACAATCGCTTGAACGCTTCGCCGCCGTTTAGCGAGGTGTCTGATTTCACGCTGGAATTTAAAGGAGGCATCCAGCATTTGTTGACAGGCATAGACGGATTGTTCGCATCGGGTCTGGTTGCGACAACAAGAAAATGTAAAGAAGTGAAAAAGCCATATGTTGAATTGCCGGGATTCACAGTCATTGGAGAGAAACGAACGGGAGTTTTGTTGTCGTCGAGAATTGGCGCGGTCACGCAAAAAAACATGATAGAAATGATGCAACCGGAGACTTATCCGTACGAAATGCATGAGAGCTTTCATCACTCCTTGCGCCAACTAGATGGAATGAGGCCAGTATTTGAGATCATTACTATTTACAAAAAAATAGCAAAACGCCTTATGGAGACCTTTATTGCCGGTCATTCAGAATCGCTGGTCGCGCAGTTAGGGGACCTTTTCGAAGAAATCGCGGCAGACCAGATGTGTCGCGACCTCGTATTTTCGAGCGACGAGAAGGGCGACGAACTTTATAAGAAGTGGTTCGGTGTGTATTACGCCAACACAGTGAATTATGGGCCTGGATTGGAGTCGAATAATGATTACCGCTGTCAATTGGTTGTCAGATATCTGTTGTCATTGCGGCAGCAACCAACGACGGCCGCGTTCAATTCACCCATTGCGCTAAAAAAACATTACGGCGAGGAAATGGAGGCGTGTGGAGGTTGGCTTCTGGGAGACCCGTTCCTTGAAAGTTTGGCCGGAGGAGACGCAAAGAATTGGAACCAAGTATGGCAGTGCTTTGATAACCTTGCTTGTGCGGAAGTGGACCTGGCGATTGGCGAATTTGGAGACAAGATCGTTGAGAGTCTGGAGCAAATTGCCGAATGGTCTCTGAAGTTGAAGCAATTGCATGGAGACGCAAAGATAAATCAACGATACCCGGGGTTCGTTGAGTTTCTTTTTGCAGTTCGTCGTGCGTTGTGGGGCGGTCATTGTCGAACAAAGAAACATTACGGGTCCGGAATAGATTTTACCAAAAACATTGTTTCGGCTTTCGACAGGTCAGCCGGGAAAAACAAACATGAAGCTGGAGTGTTTTACTCTCGGTATGTTCTTTCAGAGTATTTGACGCACGTTTTATCGGAAAGCACGCTTGCCGTCGTCGAGAGAAAGAGGACGGACGGCACATTCGACTTCAAAAAGGGGAATCCGCCGCTTGTTGTAGACCCTGCCGGAGGATTGTATGCGGCGGAGCCGGGGACGAGGCGAAAATATTTCGGGGCGGCAATTGTTTCGATTTTTTCGCTTTGGGATCTCGGGTTGTTTGTCAAATATGAACGGCTAAGAGAAACGCTTGAGTACCTGGATGATTATGCCTAAGCAAATTATCGAAACACGGCAACTCCTCAGGAGGGCACGGCTTCGGATTGAGAAGAGATTCGGGCGTTGTCCTCGGGCAATTCGGAATGTCTTGGATTATGATCAAGTTCATAAAGCCCTGATCGTGCAATATTCGGCAACGTCGATTTGTTCGCAACAATTGTATTTGGCTTCAATGATATTGATTCCCAGGGAGAAAGGAAAGAAACCGAACGAAGATTGTTTATTTCGTTTTGTGGTCGGATTGCTGGGTGAAAATTGTATCTTGGCACTAATTCATTCAAAAAGCGAAAATGAGCGCGAAAAGGTTTTAGATTCAGAGATGCTCTTATTTTCAATCGGTGCGCGTAAACGTGAAGACCTGATATCGAAATACTACTCTTACGTTAACGGACTGCTTCAAAGAGACAGTCGCAGGTTTGTCTTTCTAAGAACTGGCTTATGGTTATTATGCGAGGCGGGTTTGTGGCACGAGGTTGCCCGACAAGCTGAAATTCTTGGAATCATGGACAATGCGTCGGAAAAGCTAGTAAAGGAAATAGGCAAAACGGCGACGCGATTGATGGGTTTTGACGAAAACTGGACCCGAAGAATGGTGGAAAAAGCTCGCACTGTTTTAGGGGTCCTTCTTGGCATTTCGTCAAATATTTCGAGTTTTACGGAGCTTCCCGTTTTTGAGCTTGCTTATTTGAGATTTATTCTCTTGTCTATCGATGACAATGGCGCAAGGAAGCCACGTTGGTTGACGACTTCCAAGGAATCGGGGCTATCGAAGGATTTGCGGGTAAATATTGCCGAGGCGGCGTGGAGTATGGGGCTGGATGAACAGGCCGGTATTGATTATTTTGAGGCGGCGAGGCTTGCTGTAACTACGGACAAAGAAAACCAAATTGCGGGTCAACCAGGGTATTCTTTCATAGAAACGTTTTTGGAATCAAAATATTTTAAAAGCGGCACGATATCGGGGGAAACGCTTCAAAAGCTTTCGGAGGCACCGCCGCGTTCGAAGTCACCGCCGCCCCTTCAACAGCTTTTTAAATTAATGCTCGCGCCGGCGGCGGGTATTTCCTCGTGGCCGACAATTCGGTTAGAAGAGCGCCGGCAACCACCTGAATTCGGCGCGCGCCTTGTTTGTTTACGCCGGTGGGGCTCCGACACATCGTTGTTTGACTGGAGTAAGGAGCCGATGGGCAATATCGGTGGCGGCTATTTTCTCGGTCTAGGCGAAAAGAAAGGTGTGGTGATCGACCCCGGACTAGATTATCTCCGGGCGTTTTATGCGTTTACTCCGTATTCGTTTCACGATATTCGATACGTCCTGGTGTCCCACTCTCACATTGACCACGCCGGAGACCTCATCCGGTTAATGCTGGTCCAAGGTAAAATAAATAAGAACCTTGCCCCGGGAAAAAAGCTGCAACCAATTAATATTATTGCGCCTTTCGATGTGTTTGCGCCGATAAGTGACTTAACTCGGGATAGGAATCTTTGCTCGAAAATGCACCCGATTGGCCTGGGACGCGAGACAATAACTAGTCAAAAATGTGACTGCGTGCGCCAATGCGTACCGGAGGATCGTCATTGTCCGGTCGAGGTACCTGGGGTCGATCGACTCCAACTCACGAAATCAACGTGGTACGGGGGCAAGTGTCCTGCCCCGCACGAATACGAAACAGCGAAGTGGTTGAGTGTTAGTTCCTTTTCCGTACAGCACTTAACCCGTGGAATTACGACTTTTCCCGCCACGGAAGAGTGTATGGATCACTCATGTGGTTTTGATTTAATATTTGAACACCTGGAAAAGAAGTATCGGATCGTTTACACAGGTGACGCAAAAGCGATTAACTCAGCCGACATCACCGAACGACGTCAAGATAAGCGTATCGATCTTCTAATCGCGAATCTCGGTTCTGTGAAATTTGAAGAATTGCTGGGAGATAATCGAGAAAGCGGAAGTCACTTAGGATTAACCAAACTTATCGATCTCACCGTCAAATTGAAGCCCAAAGTATTGCTGATATCCGAGTTGTTGCACAACTTGTCATTTTACGATTGGAGAACTGACTTCCGTGATATTGTTCAACAAAAACTTGACAAGAACAGGAAACTGAGCGTTCGGGTACCGGTTTTCTTGGCCGAGCTTGGACTGTCGTTTATTTTCGAAAACGGTGAAATACACGTCTCCTGCCAGTGCTCGGATTTCAGCGGCCGATACCCGCTTGCGACTATTGCTACCCAAGGAAAACTGGGTGCCAAGCATCAACGAAACGATCGCTTAGTTACGTTCTGCCCATCGTGTACGCTGGCATAATCAGCTCAAGTGAAGGCGAAAACGGGTTATTAACGTGGTTTTCACTCAAGATGGGCTAAAACGGCACCGATATAAAGAGTAGAGGTAATGCAATTATTAGAAGGGAGAGGAAATTTCCGGAAACTTCGGATTTTAGATCGCTTTCAGTGAGTTTATGTGCTATTCGGAGACGAACTCGTTTAAAACATAAACATAATCTGGTCTCTGATGTCAGAGAACCGGCTAGCTTGACATTCCGAATGATGAGGTTACTGTTATCAGCCATTCGCCTGAGAGCGGGCAGTAAACGGTGGGCTATAACGTTGCTCGTGTGCAACTTAGCGATAAGGGCAACAAATTTTGATAAGGTGAGCCGATGGCATATTTGATTGTGCGAAAAAGCTTGGGTTGGCCGGAAAAGCACTCTCGCTCCTTCACCGAGTGGCCCGTTGGGCCTCGAACTTCGGGAGGAACCGGCGTGAAGTATCACGGCAAAGCACCGGAAACCGGTGAGTCGGAGGAAGACGAAGAGGAGAGAAGCCCTTTTTCTGTCGATTTGAATTTCGACCGCGACGTGGGAACTCAACTGAGCGGCAGGGACTTATTGCCTGCTGCACCGATTGATCAATCGAGAAAAGAGTAAAAGGCTTCCGAGGCCGCGGTTCCCCTCGGATTCAAAAGCGCAAAAGTGTCTTAAAATCAGGTTTTATGCCACTTAACGGATGCATTTTGGCGAAAACAACGGGTTGCCTGGAAACGCCCTTCCTACCCCTCACTTCAAATACTTGCGGCCTTCGGCATCGAACTTCGTGGCGTAGTCGGTCAGGGTGCCGTTAACGCGGAAGACGAAGGGGTAGCCCGCCTTAGTCAAGATGTTGGCGGCTTTGGTGGCCTGCTCGGGTTTAGCGCCCACGACGTAGATGTTCCGTTCCTTCGGGATCTTCTGCAGGTTGACTTCCAAGGTTGTAAGCGGAATTTGCTTGGCGTCTTTCAGGAAAATGAGGTCGCCGCCCAGTTCCAGGCCGACGCGTACGTCCACGACGAGCGTGTCGTCACTGGCCAGCGCGGCGTGAAACTCCTCAAGCGACGCATCGCGGATGGCCGAGGAATTCGAGCAGCCGATCGCCGCCGCCATCATCGCGACAAGCAATAGCAAGAACAGCTTTTTCATGGCGTATGTCCTTTCGTCAGGGCAGCTTCGCCGGTTCGAGCACCAGCACGCCCATCACGTGTTCCTCGATGTCGCCGCGATCCATCAACCCGAGGGCGTATTCGCCGCGGCGCCAGAGTTCGTATTGGTCGTCGTAATAATCGGTCAACGGCCGACCCCAGTTGCCGGTATCGAGTACCAGCCACGAATAGGCCGGGTTCTTCATGTCGACAATGTGCCGATAGGCCGGGCCGGCGGTCGTGTGGAAATCGCCCGAGCCGACGCGGAAGAACGACGCCCAGATCGTATCGTTGCCGCCGCCGTGCGGCACGGGGCCGATATTCACGGAGTCAGCCAGCGCGCTCTGAGAGCCGAGCGGGTGGGCGATGGTCAGCATGTGGACGTCGCCCCACTGCCATAGGGCCGGGTCCGGACCCAGTTCCTGCTGCAGTTTCGCGTAGGCGGCCGACAGCGCGCGGCGGTAGGTGATCTCCCAAGTCTCACGCTGCTTGCTATTCACCGAATCATGGAAGGGGCTGTCCTTTTGGCGAAGAATCGCGGCCAGCATGCCGTTAGTCATGTGCGTAGAGGTGTAGGCGCGGTACAGATCCGGCCCCATTTCGTCGGCCAGCATCTTTTTCGCGAGTTCGTCGAAGGCCACGTTGAACAGCGCGGCCCCGGCGCTGTCGGCGGTGGCCTTGAGGTCCCAGCGTTCCAGGATCAGCCAGGCGTCGGTCAGCGCGTCGTCGCCCTTGCCGGCCTCGACGAACAGCGGCACGAATTCCTCGCCAAGCTTACTGTAGACGTCGGTGTGCATGCGGGCGATGTAGGCCGCGTCGATCGGCTTTTGCGCCTCGATCAGTTCGATGATCCGCGCGGCGCGGTACCCCGCGACGTATTGATAGGCCCAGGGGTAGGGGTAGGCATCCAAATCGGTCGTGGCGTTGTTGGCCGAGACGAAGTAACCCGACGGCGGGTCCATCCGTTGCGGAATTTCCTCGGGCGGAACCCAGGCGATCCAGCGTCCCTCGTCGCGCCAAGCGCGGGCGATGCGCCGTCCGTCACCGCGGTTGCGAACGGGGACGAAGCCCATCGGCGCGTACCCGATGTGTCCACTGGTATCGGCGCAGACCCAGTTCTGGCGCAGCGTACCGTAGCGGCTCATGGCTTCGTAGTACTCGGCGCAGCTTGTAACGTCACGGTTCACGCGGCGCATGACGGCGATGTCGTCGCCGCGTTTTTTCTTCCAGTATTTATCGGCGACGATGCGCCGTTCCTCCGGTGTTTTGGAGCGGTGCAGTTCCCAGAAGGCCGTGGGGGAGTCCATGAAATCCATCCCCGCCCATCGGAGGCTGATCACGTCTTTGGTGCGATCGCGTGCGAACATGTCGGTGACAACCGGCCCGAAACGGCTGACGCGCACCAGGACCCGCTCGGCGCGGCGGTCGGCACCCTCTTTGATGTAAACGGTTTCTTCGCGCGTGACGAAATCTTCCCAGGTGTTATTGAACTTGTACCGCTCCGGACGTCCGGGGTCGACTTGGTGCGCGTAGAGGTCCTGCACGTCGCCCTGGTTGTTGGTGGCGGCCCAGCCGACGTGGCGGTTGTGGCCGAGCACGATCAACGGCACGCCCGGGAAGGTCGCGCCGATCACGTCGTAGCCCGCGCCGGAAAGGTGCGTCAGGTGGAAGATCCCCGGCGCGAGGTGCGGCAGGTGGGGGTCGTTGGCGAGAATGGGATATCCGCTGGCGGTACGCGATCCGGCGACCGCCCAGTTGTTGCTGGCGTCGGTCGCTTCGTTGCCGACGCTGCCGAGCATGCGGTACACGGTGGTCAACGAAATGTTTTCCGCCGCGAGAGGTTTAAGCGGCGTGGGATCGAAGGGGATCGACGGTTTGCGCCGCGGGAATTTGTAATTCGGCAGAATGCGCGGCGCTTTCGGGTGCGAATAAGTTGGCAGAAGCAGCTCCGTTTGTTCGTAACCCAAGAGCTTGTCCGAGGCGGCGCGCAGCAACTCGACTACGCCGTTGGTCGAAAGCATCCAGCCGAGAAAACGCTGGAGCGCGATTGTGTCTTCGGGTTTCCACAATTCGGGCTGGTAACCGATCAGGCCGAATTCGATCGGGAGGTCGTCATGGTGAGCGGCCAGATAGGCGTTGACCCCGTCGGCGTAAGCCTGCAGCAGCGCGACGCTCTCAGGCGGCGCCAATTCGAGATACAGCTTCGCGTTGTGCTCGAAGCCGAGAATGCGCATGCCGATATCTTGTTCGCGGGAGGTCGTCGCGCCGTAGATCAATCCGGTGACGAGCGGCCGGTCGCCGATAACTTCGGCCAGGCGGCCGGTGGCGACGCGGCGGAAGAAGTCCATTTCGAAGAGGCGATCTTGGGCGTGCACGTAACCGACGGCGCGCATGAGATCGTGTTCGGTTTCGGCAAAAATGTGCGGAATGGCCCATTTATCGCGGATCACTTCGACGCGGCTGTCGAGCGCGGCGACTTCAATTTGGCCGGCGATGATAGGGCCGCGCGGGTCGCTGCGGTAGGCCATCCATTTCAGGGCGGCGGCGCAGGAAGTCAGGAAAAGCAGAGCCACGAGCAAAAAGACGAGCATGCAGATACGAGTACGCATCGAAACCTCCGTCGGGGAAAACGCGCATACTATAGTACGGCTCCGGAAACCTTGCCAGACCACTGGTTTACGCCGCCGCAATTTGGCGCTAGGATGCGATCCGTTCTGATTTTCGGAGGGCTCAATGATACCTTTTGTTGTGGATCGTGAAGAGAACCAGCTTGCCTACGACATCTATTCCCATTTGCTCAGCCAGCGCATAGTGTTCCTGGCTGGCGAGATCGACGAGAGGAAATCGGACGTAGTCGTGGCGCAACTTATGTACCTCAACGCTTTGGACCCGCAGACGGACATCAAGCTCTACGTCAACAGTCCGGGCGGTATTGTGACCGGTGGCATGGCCATTTACGACACGATGCACTCGATCGATGCCGACGTATCGACCGTTTGCTTCGGTCAAGCCGCCAGCATGGGAGCGCTGCTGCTGACAGCGGGAACCGCCGGGAAACGAGTTGCCATGCCCAACGCGCGCGTGATGATCCACCAACCCTTGGGCGGCGCCTACGGCGTGGCCACCGACGTGCAAATCCAAACCCAGGAAATCCTGCGCCTGAAAAAACGGCTCAACGAAATCCTCGTGTATCACACCGGCCAGAAGTACGAAAAAATTGCCGCTGACACCGAGCGCGATTTTTACATGGGAGCCGATGAAGCCAAGGCTTACGGAATCATCGACGAAGTCGGGCAACTCAAACTCCCCTAACGGCTGACGAGGAGATGCCTTTGCTCGAATTCCACCAGGCCAGGCAACGCATCCTCGATTTTGACGACACAACCGATGTTGAAAAATGGCCCGCGCACCTGGCCCTCGGGCGAGCGCTGGCAATTGATTTCGTCGGCCCGCCGCGGCTGGCGCGCGGTACGACGCTGCGCCCGGCGCATCAAGCCATGCTCACCCAAGGCGGAATGCGGGAAATCCCCACCTACGGGCAGGTGGGCGTCGGGCTTACGGCGGTGAACCGCGATCTGACCGGCAATGAACTACCCCCCGACGTGGAACCCCATCCGGGCCTGACCGCTCTGGCCGCGGCCGCCCAAACGCGCGGCGTAATGCCGGTTGACGTCGGGCAGGTGCCGGATCGCGCCGACTTGCATCTGGCCGCGGTGCGCCGGGCTTTCGAGGTCGCCGAGTTCGTGTGCACGATCGGCGCATCGCCCGAAACGGCGGCTGCCGTGGCGCACGATTTTGACGGCAAACTCGAGTTCACCGAAGTGGGCCACACGCCGTCGGAGTTGAGTTTCGTGCCGACCGCAGATGGCTTTTGGTTTGGCCTGCCCAGCGAGCCGAGTGCGGCGCTGGCGTTGTTTCACCTATACGTTTTGCCGGCGGCGCGTCGATTCGCCGGGCATGCCCATTTCGACCTGCCGACCGCGCGCGTGAAAGTTTCGACGGACCTCGCCGAAGGACCTCCCCGTTGGGTATGGGGGCGGTTGGGAGCGCCGGGGGCGGATTTTCGCCGGGAGCTTCTGGACGCGCCGCTCGCGATGAGTCTTGCCGCTGCGGTCACAGCTAACGCGTTGGTGTTGCTGGGCGACACGGGCGGCGAACCCGGCACGGCGCCGGTGTTCGTGGTGGAGTAGAAAGTTGGGACGCATCCTCGTGCTGGGCATCGACGGCGCCGAACCGTCACTTTTGTTTCGTTGGGCCGAAGATGGTCACTTGCCGCATTTTCAACGGTGGCTGGAGACGTCGTCCCACGGGCCGCTGCGCAGTACGATTCATCCGCTGACCCCGCAAGCGTGGACGAGCATGATCACCGGCGTGAACCCCGGTCGGCACGGCATATTCGATTTCGGGAAACGTGCCGCGGGCCGGTACGACGTGGAATTGGTGACCAGCCGCGACCGCCGCGCGCCGGCCTTCTGGCAGTTCCTACCCGAAGGCGCGCAAGTGGGTGTGGCGAATGTGCCGCTCACCTGGCCGCCGGAACCGTTGCCGGGGTTTATGGTCACGGGCATGCACACACCGTCGCTGCCGGAGGGCGTGTGGCCGCCGGAGATCCTCGCCCAACTGGGTGACGGCTACCAAATCGACGCCATGATTCATTGGTACGACCGACCCGAGCCCTTCCTGCGCGACGTGTTCGCCATGCTCAGCGCCCGCCACCAAGCCTTTTTGCGTTTGTGGGAGGCGCACGCGCTGGACGTGGGCTTTTTCGTGTACGTCGCCGCCGACCGCGTGCAGCATGCCTTGTGGGGCGAGATGGAGGAGCAGCATATCGAGCACCCGGGGCAGGCCGGCGACTTGGGCGACGCGGTTTTCCGCACGTATCTTGAACTCGACCGCTGCCTGGGGGAATGGCTCGAACGCCTGGGGCCGGAGGATCACCTGATGGTGGTCAGCGATCACGGTTTCGGCAGCCTGCGGCGCGATGTCTATCTGAATCGCGTTTTGATCGACGCCGGGCTGCTGCGCTTCGACCCGGATAAGGTTCGCGCGTATCAGCCGCCGCCGGAGCCGGAGAATCCCGACCGCAAGCACGCCTGGGTGAAGGAAAACATGCCGCCGGCGCAGGACGGCATCGACGACGATCAACTTCTCGCGTTGGGATTGGGCGATCCGCGCAAGCTCACTTTTGCCACCGTCGATTGGTCGTGCACGGTCGCGTACGCCGCCGGTTTGTGCGGCAACGTGTGGCTTAATCTGGCGGGCCGGGAACCCGAGGGCATCGTCGACGAGGATGAAGCGCCGCGGGTGCGGGAGCAGATCAAAGCGGCCCTGCTGGCGGTGGTCGATCCGGAGGACGGCCGGCCGGTTGTCGATGCGGTGCTCGAGAAAGAAGACATTTACCACGGCGAGGCGATGGCCGACGCGCCGGACCTGTTGGTCATGATGCGTGATTACGCCTACACCACGCGCGGCGCCACGGAATTTTGGGGTCGCACGCCGGTGGGGCCGGTGGTTGTCGGCCACACGGGAAACCACCGCCTGCACGGCGTGTTCGCGGCGGCCGGCCCCAAGGTGGCCCCGGGCAGGTTCGACGACGCCGACATTCTGGATGTACTGCCGACATTGTTTCACCTAGCCGGATGGCCGGTGCCCGCCGATTTGGATGGGTTGGTTTTGGTCGATTCATTGCGGCCCGAGCATCGCGACGTCGCCGTGGGTCCGCCGACACCGCAGGTGACGACTGACCCGGCCGACGTCAGCGAACGGCAGCGGCAGATAATCGTTCAGCGGCTGAAGGATCTGGGTTATCTGGGCTGACGCCGGACCGTGGGAGTGAAACGCGCGATTTTCGCGGGAGAGTGACGGAAATGAAATCATCGCGAACGATGTTCGGCGCTTTGAAATCCTCGGCTTTCACGGTCGCGTGGGTGATCGTTGTGCTACTCGTATTCGTAACTTGGTGGGCGTGTACGAGCAGTGAGGACGACGAGAACGAGCCGGAACGCAAGGGAAACATCCCCACCGACGATGACACCACCGGCCTCGAACCGGCACCCTGCTATTATCGGTGCAGTGAAGAATGCCTGCTGAACCCCGGCTGTACGATGGATTTCCGAATTCCCGCCGATTGTGAAACTTGGGCCGAAGCCACGTGCCTGGGCGCGACGTGCGCTCTGCGCGATTTCGAAATGGTACGCGAATGCGACGACTGCGAGGATTGCCCCGGGGCGCCCGCCTGCGCCACGGGTGATTAGCCGAACAGCGCCTCCAGAATCGCGAAAGCCAAGTCTTCCTTACGCCGGCGAGGTAGGGCAACGGTGCGGCCGTCGGCGAAGATGACCTGCACTTCGTTCTCATCGGTGTCGAAGCCGATACCCGGCGCGGCCACGTCGTTGGCTACAATGGCGTCGAGCCCCTTGCGTTTCATTTTTGCGGCGGCCTTGGCGTCGGCGTCACCGGTTTCGGCGGCGAAACCGAATACAAGCCGCTTGCCCTTTTCCGCAGCAAGACCGGCCACGATATCGGCGTTACGGGCCAGCTTGAGCGAATCGTGCAATTGGTCTTTCGGTAGCTTCTCCTCCACCGGGTCGGCGGGGCGAAAGTCGGAAACTGCGGCGGCCATAATCAACGCGTCGGCCTGCTGAAAGGCAGCGTGCACGGCGGTGAGCATGCCCTCGGCCGACTCGACGTTAATGCGATGCACGCCCGGGGGCGCGGGCAGGGCGGTCGGGCCGGAGATCAGCGTGACGTCGGCGCCCAGGATGTGCGCGGCGCGAGCCAGCGCGTAGCCCATCTTGCCGCTGGAACGGTTGGAGATGTAGCGCACCGGATCGATGGGTTCGCGGGTCGGCCCGGCGCTGATGACGATCTTGCGGCCGGCCAGTGTCGGCTTGACGAGTAAGGGCAGGGCGGCTTCGAGAATGTCTTCCGGTTCGCTCATGCGCCCGTAGCCGTAATCTTTGCAGGCGACCTCCCCGGGTTCGGGGCCGACGTGGGCCACGCCGCGGGCGGTCAAGGTTTTCATGTTTTCAGTTACGGCCGGGTGATTCCACATCTTGGGATTCATCGCGGGGGCGAGCAACACCGGGGCGACGGTGGCCAGTAAGGTTGTGGTCAGCAGGTCGTCAGCGATGCCGTTGGCGTATTTGCCGATCAGATTCGCGGTTACCGGCGCGACAATGACCAAATCGGCGCGGTCGGCGAGGCTGGTGTGAGAAATGTCGGAAGTATCCAGCAGCTTGAAGGTGTCCACGTGTACCGGATTGCCCGAAAGCGTCTGGAAGGTGAGGGGGCCGACAAAATGGGCGGCGTTTTTCGTCATGATCACATCGACATTCGCCCCGGCCTTGGTCAGAAGCCGCACCAGCATGGCCGTTTTGTAGGCGGCGATGCCGCCGGTGATTCCCACCACGACGTTTTTGCCGCTGAGCATGGTTGCCTCCCCTATACGTGAACCCACGGATTGGTCCGCTTTTCGTGCCCGATGGTCGTGTTCGGCCCGTGACCCGGGTAGACGATGGTGTCGTCGGGCAGGGTGTAAAGTTTATCGCGAATCGCGCCGATCAGCGCGTCGTGGCTGCCGCCGGGGAAATCCGTGCGACCGATACCGCCCGCGAACAGTGCGTCGCCGACGAAGGCGTGTCCCGGGAAAATCAACGCTAAGCCGCAAGGGCTGTGGCCGGGAATTTCCACCAAGACGCCCTCGTACTTGCCAACCACAATCGTGTCGCCCTCGACGACGGTGCGGTCGGCCGGGGGGCTCGACTTGGTGCGCAGCCCGAACATCAGCGCGGCCTGGTCGGCCTGTTGGAGGAAGGGCGCTTCTTTCGGGTGGGTAATCAATTCGGCTCCGGTGATGTCTTTTAGGTCGGCGTTGCCGCCGATGTGGTCGAAATGGGTATGCGTGTTGAAAATAATTTTGCATTGCAGTTCGTGTTCGGCCAGCGCGGAGACGATATTATCCACACTACCGCCCGGATCGATGACGATCGCCTCCTTGGTATCCAGATCGCCCACGATGAAGCAGTTTACGGCCAGCGGGCCGGTCGGCAATTGCTTGATGATCATGACGCACCTTTCTTCGTTGACGGCGCGGTTAGAATAGGCATTGCGGCCGGAGGGGTCAAGCTTTGAGCGCGGCGGTTGGGACTTCGCGTGCCCGGCCCGCCGGGGGAAAGGCGGGAGCGGCCGTCGACCAGTAGAAAGGTTGCCGTGCACTGCTTGCATTCAGATCGTCGCCGATGATAATGGAAACTTGAGAGATAAGTACCAGCCGGCGCCGCCCGGGCAAACGACGGACGGGCCGGGAATGTTGCACCCAAAGTCACGAAAGACGGCATGTTTGAACCGGGCGACATACTCTCGGACAAATACAAGATTGTCGAGAAAATCGGGATGGGCGGCATGGGAGCCGTTTACAAGGCGGAGGAAATCACCTTCGGCCTGGGTCGCACCGTGGCGATCAAAGTGCTGCCGACGCATCTGGCGTCCGATGAAAAGCTGGTGCAGCGTTTCGTCGAGGAAATGAAGATCCTCGCCCACTTGGACCATCCCCATATCGTGCCGATTCACGCAGTCGACGAATCCAACGGCACGATCTATTACGTTATGAAGTACCTCGCCGGCGTCACCATGAAAGCGTGTATTCGCCGGCGCGGTAGCCTCACTCCCCCTCACGTGATTCACGTGATGCGGCAAATCGCCCGCGCCGTCAGCCACATTCACAAGGCCGGAGCGATTCACCGCGACATCAAGTCGGTCAATATCATGGTCGACGACGAAGACAACGCGACCCTCATGGATTTCGGTATCGCGAAAATCGCCGGCGGCGCCAATCTGACCACCGACGGGGAAGTCCTGGGAACCGCGCCGTACATGGCGCCGGAGCAGTGGGAAGGACGCAACGACCTGCGCTCGGATATCTACGCCTTGGGCGTGTTGATGTACGAAATGCTCACCGGTGCGCCGCCCTTCCACGGCGATAGCCTCTCGGAAATCATGGCGGCCCACCTGCGCCAGCCGCCGGTGCCGTTACGAACGATTCGGCCGCTAATCCCGGAGCCGCTGGCCGAAATCGTGCATCGCTGTTTGGCGAAAGACCCAGAGGCGCGCTTCCAGACGGCCAACGATCTGGTTGCGGCCCTGGATTACGCCGAGCGAGCACTGGATAGCGAGACGGACCCTGAAAGCGATTTTCAGGATCGGTTCGATTTTTCCGCCGAGCCGATACTCGAACAAACCGTCGTGGCCGAGGTGGACAGGTTGCTTTCGACCGGTCGCCCGCGTGAGGCCTTCAATACGTTGTTGGATGCGTGGCCGGAAGACATGACCCACAACGAGCTCTCCCGAAAACTGGCCGACCTCAAATCACTGGCCGAGAAAGACGAGCAAGTTCGCCGGCAAGCCGAAGAGTGGATTGCGGAGGGAGAAACCGATCAGGCGCGGCAGTTGCTGGAAGACCACGTGAGCCAATATCCGCACAGTGCCGCCCGGCAGTTGCTCGAATCGATCCTCGTCGAGGACGAAACGGTCCTGATCGAGCAACCCGACATCACGCCGCCGCCGAGCACGGAGCCGGTTACGTCGCCGCTGCCTGAGACCCGCTTGATGGGCGCGGCAACACAGGTCAGACAGCAGAAAAGAACAAAAGGACCGGGGTCGTGGAAAAAACGGCTTTTGATCGCCGGGATCGTCCTTGCCGTTCTGGCGCTTCCTATCGGAATTTCGGCCATATTCGCGCCGGCAACCAGCCAGGGTCTGACCAACGCGGGCGATTGGCTCTTCGAGCAGCAAGTTTACGGTTTTCCGCCGTTATTCAACTGTATCCGTAGCTACAAATTGGCGTTGGTTTACGACAGCGGGAATCACGCCGCCGATCGCGCCCTCAACCGTACCGCGATGCACCTGGCGACCGTGGCCCATGGCTATGCCCAGCACGGTGAATACCGGAAAGCCGCAAATTATATGAAATGGGCGTTGCGTATCCATCAACGCGGCCCTTGGTTGCGCGCATACGAGCAATTTTGCGAAAAGAAATAGAGTCCCCAATGAGTTTCAAACCTGTCACCCCACTGTGCACCGTAGACATTATCATTCGGCTGCAAGACGGTCGTATCGTGTTGATAAAAAGAAAGAATCCGCCGTACGGGTGGGCGATCCCGGGCGGTTTTATCGACGTGGGCGAGTCGGCCGAGACTGCGGCGGCCCGCGAAGCGAAAGAGGAGACGTCGCTCGAGGTGGAGTTGACCGACCTGATCGGCGTATATTCGGATCCGAACCGCGATCCGCGATTTCACACGCTCTCGGTCGTCTACGCTGCCACGGCCACGGGAACGCCCAAAGCGGCGGACGATGCGCGCGAAGTGGGGATATTTGACCGGGAAGGCGCATTAAATTTGGACCTGGCATTCGATCATCGGCGCATTTTGCTTGATTATTTTGATATAAAATAGGGCTGATTCGCCCTTAGAAAATCAATATATAGGGGGCGGCAAAAGCGCCGCGTCCATATATGGCGCTTCGTTACCCCGACGGAGAATTCGTCCGCTATTTTGAACCCTTAGACAACAAATGCGCATTTTTCTCTTGACATGTTGTCGATTAGTGGGGTTAAATGGGGGCAGGTGTCAATACACTTCCCGAAACGTGGGCGCGAGGGCCAGATGGAATTCATGGGGATTCATCCCGTCAAGGGAGACGCAAAAGGGCGCGTTAACGTGCCCAAAGCGTATCGTGATCTCCTGGCCGATGGGGGTATTGACGAACTCATCATCACAACGACGTTGAACCGAAAGTTCCCGCTGATTGAGGTTGTGTTAGTGAGTGAGTGGCAGCAGATCGTTGAGAAATTGGCCAAGGAGCCGCAGTTCGATCCGGTCGTGCGTGATTTTCGTGAGATTTACATCACGCCGGGTCAATCGGTGTCGTTGGACAGCGCCGGGCGCATCCTGGTGCCGCCCTACCACCGGCAATGGGGGAAGCTGGATCGCGATGTGATCGTGACCGGCGGAACGGATCGTTTCCACATCTGGGATGGGACGCTGTATCAGCAGTTGATCGCCCAGACGACCGCGGAGGGATTCGATCAAATCCAAGCCGCGATCGCCGCACGGCTGCGCGGATGACCGGGCACGATGCAGTACTGCTAACCGAAACCATTGCGCAACTCAAGCTCAGGCCAGGAGACACGGCGATTGACGCCACATGCGGCGCGGGCGGTCACAGCGAGGCGATCGCAACGGCGATTGGCCCCGACGGCATACTGATCGCCATCGACCAGGACGAAGCGGCACTGGAAAAAGTCAAACAGAGAATCGGACATCACTCACAAATCCGTTTCGTACACGGGAATTTTCGCACGTTGGATAGCATCCTTGGTTCTTTCGCAATCGAGCACGTGAATGCGATTTGTGCGGATTTAGGCGTGGCGAGCTTTCATTTCGACGACCTCTCGCGGGGCTTTTCGTTTCGTAGCGAGGTGGAATTGGACGCTCGGATGGACCGCCGGCAGAGCCTGACCGCCGCGAAGTTGTTGGCTACAGCTTCCGAGAAGGAACTGGGCCGGATTTTCCGCGAGTACGGCGAAGAGACGCGCTGGCGGGCGATGGCGGCGGCGGTCGTGAAGGCGCGGCAGGAGAGTCCGTCGTTTACCGGGACGCGGCTGCGGGAAATCGCCCGCGGGGTCAAAGGCAGGCCGCGACGCGGGGATAAGGCGATCGATCCGTCGACTCAGGTCCTGCAAGCCCTGCGTGTGGCGGTAAACGACGAACTAGGCGCTTTGCGGGATTTCTTGCCGGCGGTGGTGACGGCACTGGCACCGGCCGGGCGTGTGGCGGTGATCGCCTATCACAGCCTGGAGGACCGCATCGTCAAGCAGTTTTTCCGCGATGAGGAGAAAGGCTGCCAATGCCCGCCGACAATTCCGCGGTGCGTATGCGGCAGAAAGCCGACGTTGCGGCGGGTAACGCGCAAACCGACTGTTCCGAGCGAAGCGGAAATACAACGCAATCCGCGATCGCGTAGCGCCAAGTTGCGGGTCGCAGAGCGAATTTAAAAAAAAAGGCTAAGGCACGACCGGGAGAGAGGGCGCACGATGGCTGAATCTATTTTGTCCCGCACTCATGCAGGAAGGCGCAAGCGTGCCAGAAACCTCGGCTGGCGGCGGACGATCGCTCAGAAGATTACGCGTTGGTTTGGGTGGGGCGGCATTCTGTTAATGACCGGCGCACTCGTGATCCTCTCCTTCTATTTATTGTTGCTGGCCAACATCCGCAGCACGGTGACCCAAATGGGCGGCGAAATGACGCTGCTTTCGGCCGATGTGCGGGAACTCGAACTTGACGTGCAGGAATTGCAGGACAAATGGGAAAGCCTGCGCCGCCCGAAACGACTGGAGAAATTGGCGCACCAAATGAAACTGGCGCCGCCGAAAGCCGAGAAAGTGATTGTGATCGATGGATCCAACTAACCACGACAGTCTGTTACGTTACCGGCGCCGCCGGCGCCCCTTCTGGCGCCGCCGCCGGCAAGTGCGCCCGATGCGCAAGAAAGCGCCTTTTGACGTGGAAGAAACGCAGCGGGTGCGCGCCGGTTGGCTGCTCGTGTTTTTCATCGGCGCCTTCGCGATCCTAGGCGGTCGCGCCTTCCATTTGACCGTGCTGCAGCACGATTTCCTGGTCAAACAAGCCGAAGCGGGTCGCCTGACCGCCATGCCCCTTACGAAGCCGCGCGGCGAAATCCTCGACCGAAACGGCGAACGTCTGGCCGGCGCCATCGACGTCGACTCGGTATTTGCGCATCCACACAAAGTGAAGCACCCGGAACAGGCAGCGGAAGCCTTGAGCAAAATCCTGTGCATGGATCGTGACAAGATTCTCGCCGGGCTGACTCGTAGCGAGCGCAAGTTCGTTTGGATCAAGCGCAAAATCAGCGCGGAACAATCCGACGCGATCGATCAACTCGATGACGAAATGCTCAAAGGCGTCCACCGCGTCAAGGAATCCACGCGCACCTATCCCCGCGGCAACTTGGCCGCGCAGGTCCTCGGATTTACCAACGTGGACATGGTGGGGCTGGAAGGTCTCGAACGGGAGTACGAAGATCAATTGGCGGGCCAATCCGGCGAAATCATTGCCCTGCGCGACGCTAAAGGCAACGTGTACCTCTCCGAAGGGGTGCATATTGAAGGCCGGACCCAGGGCGTCAATCTCAAGTTGACGCTGGATGCGACGATTCAATGGTTCGCCGAGCAGGCGCTGGACGAGATCGTCAAAAAGCACCACCCAAAAGGGTGCTGGGTGATCGTAACGGACGTGCGTTCGGGCAAGATCTTGGCGATCGCCAATCGGCCGACCTACGATCCCGCCGCGGCCAACATTTCCAAACCGGGTGATCGGCGCATCCGCGCCGTGTTGGATATGTATGAGCCCGGCTCGACGATGAAACCGCTGACCATGGCCATGGCGCTGGAAGACGGCAAGGTTGATCTGAACGAGAAAATCCACTGCGGCCTCGGCAAGTATTACTACGGCGGTCACACGATTCACGACGAGCACAACATCGGCTTGGCGAGCCCGGCGACGATCATTAAGGAAAGCTCGAACATCGGTATCAGCAAAATCGCCCAGCGGTTAGGTGCGAAGGGGTTGTACAACTGGCTGCGCCGTTTCGGCATGGGCCAGCGAACCGGAGTGGACCTGCCGGGCGAATCCAAGGGCATCCTGCGTAACTACAAAGACTGGTATCCGATCGACATCGCCACCCATTCCTACGGCCAAGGCATTTCGGTCACCGCGCTTCAGTTGCTGATGGCCACCAACGCCCTGGGCAACGGCGGCCGGCTGATGCTGCCGTACCTCGTCTCGGAAATCATTGACGCCGACGGCAAGGTGCTCAAGCGGAACAATCCCCAGATCGTGCGGCGGGTGGTCAGTGAAAAAGTGGCCGACGATGTCCTCGAAATGATGCGCTTGGTCACGACTTCCGGCGGTACCGGCACGCGCGCCGCGCTCGGTAACTTCCCGGTCGCCGGAAAAACGGGTACCGCGTACAAAGTCGACCCGCGCACCGGCAAATACCACCCCACCAAGCGGGTCGGCAGTTTCATCGGGATGGTGCCGGGCGACGCGCCGGTATTGGGCATCATCGTGGTGGTTGACGAACCTCGCGGCGTCGGCTTCGGCGGCGTCGTGGCGGCGCCGGCGTTCCGGGAAATTGCGACGCGGTCGCTGGATTACCTGGGCGTGTTCGCCGTCCAAAAACAAGAAGAGCAAGCGTTGGCCGCCAAGATCGCGGCAAACATGAATCGTGACGAAAAACAGCCGCGGGTCGACGCGGCGCGGGTTGCGAGTCGCAACTGCAAAGACGGCTTCGTTCCCGATTTCTTGGGATTGACCATGCGCAAGGCACAGGCGCTGGCCGGTCGGCACAGCGTCACACTCGAATTGGAAGGGACCGGCATCGCCGTGCGTCAATCGCCGTCGCCGGGCCGGTCAATGAGTCAAGCGCGGAAAGTTAAGTTGGTGTTTGCGGCCAAGCACTGAGGGGTAAGGCATGCTGCTGAGTCGTATCGTCGATGATTTGCCTTGGGCCACGTTCGATCGGGACGCCGAGGTCCACCGCGTCGTGGTGGATTCACGCCAGGTGCGCACCGGCGACCTGTTTGTTGCCATTCGGGGCGAAAAGCTCGACGGCGCCAAGTTCATTCCTCAAGCCATTGCCGCCGGCGCGTCGGCGGTGGCCGCCGAAACAGATTTTGCGGCCGACGGCGTGGCACGAATCACGGTGGCGGACGCGCGTCGTTTCGCGGCGGTCGCGGCGCATCGGTTGGCCGGCGACCCGACAGCCGGATTGCGGGTTGTGGGCATCACCGGTACGAACGGCAAGACCTCGGTGACGTATCAATTGGAGGCGATTTTCCAAGCCGAGGGGCGGAAAGTCGGCGTGATCGGTACCGTCAACTATCACTACAACAACCACGTGCTGGCCGCGCGATTCACGACGCCGGAGGCGCCCGATTTGGTGGCGATTCTCCAAGAAATGAAGAATTTCGGCGTCGACACCGTGGTGATGGAAGTTTCCAGCCACGCCCTGCAACTTCAGCGCGCGGTCGGCTGTCATTTCGATGCGGGCGTGTTCACGAACCTGTCGCGCGACCACCTCGATTTTCACGGGGCGCTGGACGCCTACTTGGCCGCGAAGTTGCGCTTGTTTGAGGAGATGTTGCCGGTATCGGCCAAACGCAAGCCGCACGTGTTCGCCGCAATCAACACCGAGGACGCGGCCGGCCGGAAGGTGCGGGAAGCGACGTCGGTGCGCGCGATCACTTACGGCGCCGGCGCCGATTTGCACTGGATCGACGTCGAATGCGACTTCGACGGCCTGCGCGGCCGACTGCAATACGGCGATGAAGTACTGGAAGTGAAAAGCCCGCTGCTGGGCGATTTCCAGACTATGAACGTGCTGGCCGTCGCCGCGGTGTGTTGCGGGCTAGACACGCCGGGTGAGGCCGTGATCGCCGGCTTGGCCGCTTGCGACCGCATTCCCGGCCGCCTGGAGCCAGTCGGCAAGCAGGAGTTCCTGGTGTTGGTCGACTACGCACACACGCCGGACGCGCTGGAGAACGTGGTGGGTACGCTGCGGCGTCTGAGCAAGGGCCGGCTCATCGTGGTGTTCGGCTGCGGCGGTGATCGGGACCGCGGCAAGCGGCCGATGATGGGTAAGGCAGTGGCGCAGCAAGCGAACATTTCGCTGATAACCAGCGACAACCCGCGCACAGAGAATCCCGCGGAAATCATCCGCCAAATCCTGCCCGGCGTCGAGAAAACCGGGCGCAAGAGGTTGGAGCCCGAACAGTTGCGGGACTTGAACGGCAACGGCGATTCCTACTACGCCGTCGAGCCCGACCGCGCCGCGGCGATTCGCGTCGCCATTGATATCGCCCGGCCCGGGGATGTCGTGTTGATCGCCGGGAAGGGCCATGAGGATTACCAGATTATCGGAACCGAACGGATTCATTTTGACGACCGCGAAGTCGCGACCGAGGCGCTTGCTAAGAGGGCAAAGAAATAGTGATGCACGATCTCTACACCGCCGCCAACATCGTCGCCGCCACAGGCGGGACGCTCCTGACCGGAGCGCCGGAAGCGCGTTTTCACGCCATCAGCACCGACACGCGTAGCATTCAACCCGGCGACTGTTTTTTCGCGTTGGCCGGTGTACATTTCGACGCCCACAATTTTCTGGATCAAGCTCTGGTGCGCGGCGCGACGGGCCTGGTGGTCAGCCGCGAAGCCGACCTGCCCACGGGTTTTGACGCGGCGATCATCCGCGTGGACGACACGCTCCAGGCGCTGGGCGACCTGGCTCGATGGACGCTCCGCCAGCGCGGCGTGCCGGTGATTGCCATTACCGGTTCCACGGGAAAAACGACGTCCAAAGAAATGTGCATGCAGATCCTTGAGGCCCATTTGCCGGAACAGGTTCTGTGTTCGGCCGGGAACTTCAATAATCTGATCGGCTTGCCGCTAAGCGTGTTTCAACAAACCGCGGCCCACCAAGTCGTGCTCTTGGAAATGGGCATGTCGATGAGGGGCGAAATCCGGCGGCTGGCCGAAATCGCCGAAGCGACCATCGGCGTGATTACCAACGTTTCGGCCGTGCACCTGGAGCACCTCAAAACAATCGGCGCGGTCGCCGAGGCCAAAGGCGAACTGCTGGAGAACTTCGGCGCCGGCAATATCGCCGTGCTCAACCTCGATGACGAGCGAGTCGCGCGCATGGCCGAAGGCAAGCCGTTTCGGGCGGTGTATTTCTCAGCCGACCCGGAGGCAAACGCCGAGGTCAAGGCGCTGGCGATCCACACCAAGGGTTTCGAGGGCATCGACGTGGAGCTGTTCGTGGCCGGGCAGTTGGCGAAGGTCGCGCTCTCCACGTTCGGCCGTCACAACGTGTACAACGCCCTCGCGGCGGCGGCGGCGGCGCATGCGTTCGGCGTGCCCTTGCCGGCGATCGTCGCGGGTCTGGAAGCGTTTCGGCCGGCGGCGATGCGCAGCAAGGTGTTGTCGATATTCGGCATCACGGTGATCGACGACAGTTACAACGCCAATCCGCGATCGATGGACGCGGCGCTTTCGGCCTTGAACGAGCTGGCCAAAGAGGGCCGGAAGATAGCGGTGTTAGGCGACATGTTCGAATTGGGTGACGAGAGTGAGGCGGCGCACCGCCGGTTGGGGCGCCATGCGGCCAAGATGGGATTGGATCGTTTGATCCTGCTGGGCGACCAAGCCCACTTTGTCGCCGCGGGAGCCACCGAAGAACAAATGGACTCGGCGGCCGTCGTCAAGGCGTCGGATCATGCTTCGATCGTAAACGACCTGCGGGAAACCGCGCTGCGTGGCGACGTCATTCTGGTCAAAGGCAGCCGCGGCATGCGCATGGAACGGGTAGTGCGTGGATTGAAGGGGGAATCGCTCGCGTGAATCTCGACGGACGCCGAGTGTTGATTGTCGGTCTGGGCGCCAGCGGGCGTGCGGCGGCCGAATTGGCTTTTCGCCGTGGCGCGGAAGTGGCGATCAGCGACAGCGGCGACAACGAGAAGCTGCGCGAGCAAGCCGCTCGGCTCGGATCCATGGTCAGTTCGATTGAATGGGGCGGGCACAGCGAGGCGATGTTCCGGTGGGCGGATTTGGTCGTGGCGAGCCCGGGCGTACCGATGGCGCTGCCGATTTTTAAACTGGCCCGCGAAAACGGTGCGCGCGTGATCGGCGAAGTGCAGTTGGCCGTCGATTGTCTCGACGTTCCGCTGATCGGCATCACCGGCACCAAGGGCAAGTCGACCGTGACGGTCATGTGCGGACGGATGCTGCAAGCGGCCGGCAAAAACACGTTCATCGGCGGCAATCTGGGTACGCCGCTGGCCGAGGCGGCGCTGGCCGAAACACCGCCGGAAATCATCGTGGCGGAGTTGTCGAGCTTCCAGTTGGAGACTATCGACACGCTGCGGCCGTGGATCGGCGCGGTGCTCAATTTGGAGCCAGATCACCAGAACCGCTACGCCGATTTCGACGCCTACGCGGCAGCCAAAATGAATTTGCTGACTCACCAGCACGCGGACGATTTCGCGGTGATCAACGTCGGCGACGAAGGCCTCACGGCGCGGGTGGCGGACCTGACGGCGCAGCGGCTGACCTTCGGCCGATACGACGCGAACGCGTTCTGCGTGGACGACGAATTGATCCTGCAGTTCGGGGACGTGGAGGAGAGCATCGACCTAGATCACTTCCAACTACCCGGCGAGCACAATAGGCGCAATCTCGAGGCGGCGGCGCTCATGGCGCGGCTGGCGGGCGCGGATGCGGCGGCGATCGAGGAAGTCGTCGCCCGTTTTTCGGGCTTGCCGCACCGTTTGGAGACGATCGGCGTCATCGACGGCGTGGTCTATATCAACGATTCCAAAGCGACGACACCCGGCGCGGTCCGCACGAGTTTGGCGGCCGTGGACCGGCCGGTCGTCTTGATTCTGGGGGGGCGGGATAAGGGTGGTGAATGGCCGACGTTGGCGGATGCCATCGCGACGCGGGCGACCGCGGTGATTGCCTACGGTGAAGCGGCGGAAACGATCGCGGCGGCGTTACCGGGCGCCGGCGTGGAGATCGTCGTGCCGTTCACCGAGGCGCTCGACCGCGCCAGAGCGCTCGCGCAACCGGGGCAGGCGGTGCTGCTGTCACCCGGAGCGGCCAGTTTCGACCAGTTTGAGAATTTCGAGGCACGCGGTGCAGCAATGCGCGCGTGGGGGACGGAGCCATGACAGTCGACGAAGCCAAACGGCAAACGAGTCCGGACCGGATGTTGCTGGCGATAGTGCTGGCGCTGGCGACGTGGGGGCTGCTGACACTGTTTAGTGTCAGCCAGCAGTTGCCGAACGGTCCCATGTATTACCTGACGCGCCAGGCCATCTACATCGCGCTAGGTATGGCGATGATGCTGGGCTTGATTCAAGTGGACTTGAGCAAAATCAACCGCCCGAAGGTCGTCTATGCGATTCTCGGCGTCTGCGTTTTTTTGCTGCTCTGTGTGTGGATTCCCGGCATTGGGCACAAAGCAAACGGCGCGTACCGGTGGATCTCCGTGGGGCCGATCAACCTGCAGCCGTCCGAATTCACCAAGGCCGCGATCGTGATTTATTACGCACATTATCTGTCGAAGATCGGTGAGAAGATCCGCGATCCACTCTACGGCGTGTTGCCGATGGCCGGCGTTACCGCGATTTTTGTCGCCTTGATTGCCTGGGAGCCCGACCTGGGCGGCGCGGCCGTGTTTTGCATGTTGCTTTTTGTGATGCTCTTTCTAGCCGGCGTGCAGAAGCGGTTTCTTGCCGGTGTGCTCGGCGTCGGCGTGCTGTTTGTGGTGTCGCAGATTTGGCTGGCGCCCTGGCGCCTGCGACGCCTGCTGGCTTTCCTATTTCCGACCGACGAGAGTTTGTTCGGTGTCAATTGGCAGCCGTGGCAGGCGAAGATCGGCATCGGCGTGGGCGGGTGGTTCGGCGCGGGATACGGAAACGGCTGGCAGAAAGCCTTCTACGTGCCGGAAATCCACACGGACTTTATCCTTGCCCACATCGGGGAAGAATTGGGGCTGCTTGGCCTGCTGGTGCTGTTCGGGCTGTTTTTCGTGTTGATCTGGCGCACGATCCGCATCACGGCCAAGGCCACGGATTCCTTCCTGCGTTTCCTCGGTATCGGCGCGGGCACGCTGATCGGTATTCAGGTGGTGATCAACGCCGCAGTCGTCATGTCGCTGCTGCCCAACAAGGGGTTGAGCCTGCCCTGGTTTTCCGCCGGCGGCTCCAACACCCTACTCAATTTTATTTTGATGGGTGTGATCCTTTCGGCGGCGCGGCATTGCGAAGCCGAGGCCATCGCACAAAACCGCGTCATTCACGTGTTGGCACGCCGGGAACTCGCCGGCGCAGCCGGAGATTAAATATGCTCGGACAAACGAAGCACATTCACCTCGTGGGCATCGGCGGGATCGGCATGTCGGGTATCGCCGAAATCCTGCTCAACCTCGGCTTTCAGGTTTCCGGTTCCGACCTGAGCGGAAGCGATATCACCGAGAATCTGGAGCGGCTGGGCGCCACGATTTACATCGGACACGACAGTAAATTCGTCGAGAATACCGACGTAGTTGTGACCTCGAGCGCCATTCGCCCGAGCAATCCGGAGTTGATCGCCGCCAAGGCGGCAAAAATTCCGGTGATCCCGCGGGCGGAAATGCTGGCCGAGTTGATGCGCATGAAAAAATACAGCGTCGCCGTCGCCGGCAGTCACGGCAAAACGACGACGACCAGCGTGTTGGCTACGGTATTGGGCGCGGCGGGTTTCGACCCGACCGTGGTCGTGGGCGGCCGGGTGGATTCCATCGGCTCCAACGCGCGGCTCGGCGAGGGCGAAACCTTCGTCACCGAGGCGGACGAATCCGACGGCAGTTTCCTATTGCTGGACCCCACCGCGGCGGTGGTAACCAACATCGACCTGGAACACCTGGATCATTACGCCGGGATGGAGCAACTCAAGCGCACGTTCCTACAATTCATCAACAAGGTGCCTTTCTACGGCGTGTGTATCTTGTGCGTCGATGATGAAAACATCCGGGCGATCATTCCCTCGGTCCGCAAGCGGCTGATCACGTACGGCTTGAGCAAGGAGGCCGAGTTCCGCGCCACGGAAATGACGTTCGACGGATTTAACACGACCTTCACGGCCATGCGCGGCAAGCAGACCATCGGCCGGGTGACCGTCCCGCTGCCGGGCCGTCACATGGTGCAAAACGCCCTGGCCGTCGTGACCGTGGCCGAAGAGTTGGAAGTGCCGTTCGCGATAACCGCCGAAGCAATCGCCGGCTTTACCGGCGTGCGTCGCCGTTTTCAACGGGTCGGCGAAGTGGCCGACATTTTGCTGATCGACGACTACGGCCATCATCCGACGGAGATCAAGGCAACGTTGGCGGCGGCCCAGACCGGATTCGACCGACGGTTGGTCGTGGCGTTTCAGCCGCATCGTTACACGCGTACACGCGATTTGTTCGACGAATTCCTGACGACCTTCCGCAGCGCCGACAAGCTGTTCATCACCGACATTTACGCGGCCAGTGAAACGCCGATCGAAGGCGTGACGGCCCAGAAACTCGTCGACGGCATCCGTGCGGTGGGCCAGCAGGATGTCGAGTACTACCCGAACCAGGAAGAACTGCTGCAAACGCTGGTCGATACCGTCCAGCCCGGCGATCTCGTATTGACCCTCGGCGCGGGCGACCTCAACAAGCTGGCGGTGCGCTTGTTGGCCAAATTGAAGGAGAGGCACGAGTGATCGGAATTCGCGCCCAGAAAAGACTTACGGAACTGCTCGGTGAGCGGTGCCGTTTCGACGTGCCGATGGCGTCGCTGACGACCTGGTGCGTCGGCGGGCCGGCCGATTGCCTCGTGCAGCCGCAAAGCAGCGACGAAATCGCCGCCGTGTTCAAGATTTGCCAGGCGGAAAACGAGCCGGTTCGCGTCGTGGGCGCCGGATCGAATCTACTGATCCTCGACGGCGGGCTGCGCGGTGTGACGATTTTGATGCGCGGCGCGCTCGATTACTTCCGAGTGGAGGAAGCTGGCGACGAAGAAGTGCATGTGACGGTCGGCGGCGCCCTGGACGTGGAAGATTTCAGTCGCCGCTGCGTCGACCACGGCGTGGCGGGCATGGAATTCATCGCCGGCGTGCCGGGCAGTATCGGCGGCGGCGTGCGAATGAACGCCGGGACCGACAGGGGTACGTTCGCCGATATTTTGCTCGAAATCGAAGTGGTCGAAGCGACCGGGCGCGTGCGGCGGCTGCCGCGCGAAGAACTGGTTTACAAATACCGGGGCCTCGCACTGGACGGTCCCTTTGTCGTGACCGAAGCGAAGCTGCGCGGGCGCAGGGGAGACGCCGAGACGATCGGGCGGGAGGTCGCGGCAATCATCGCCAAGCGGCGCGAACGCCAGCCCTGGGACTGCGCGAGTTGCGGATCGACGTTTAAGAACCCCGAAGGCGGGCACGCGGGCAAATTGATTGAGTCGACGGGTCTCAAGGGGTATCGGATCGGCGGCGCGCAGGTGAGCGAAAAGCACGCGAATTTTCTGATCAACGTGGGCGATGCGACGGCTGAGGATTTGCTTCAGCTTATCGAGCATGTGAGGCAAACCGTTTTTGAGAAGACCGGAATATGGTTGGAACCCGAAGTCAAGATATGGGGAGAACGGCATGCATCTAGATAAGAAGATCGGTGTATTGATGGGCGGCGCGAGCGCAGAGCGCGACATTTCCTTGCAGACCGGCGCCGCCGTTGCCACGGCGCTGCGGGCCAAAGGCTACGAAGTCGTCGAACTCGATTTGAACGAAACGACCGCCCACGAACTGATCAGCGAAAAGGTGCAAATCGTCTACAACGCCCTACATGGCAAATGGGGCGAGGACGGCTGCGTGCAGGGCATGCTGGAAATTATGCGGGTTCCTTATACCGGCTCGGGCGTGATGTCCTCGGCGGTGGGCATGGACAAGGTCGTCAGCAAAACACTGTTCCAAATGGCCGGCCTGCCGGTGCCCGCGTACGAATTCGTCTCGCGCAAGGCGCGGCTGCTGGGAAACGTAAGCCCGCCGGATTTCGGTTTCCCGATTGTCGTCAAGCCGGCGACTGAAGGATCGAGCGTGGGCATCGCCATCGTCGGCGACGCGATGGAATTCGACGCCGCGCTGGAAGAAGCCTTCGAATATGACGATCGCGTGCTGCTCGAACAATACGTTGCCGGGCGGGAGATGTCGGTGGCGGTGCTCGCCGATCGGGCGCTGGGCATCGTCGAGATTCGGCCGAAACCCGTCGAAGGCAAGCGATTCACATTTTATGACTACGAGCACAAATACACCAAGGGCATGACCGAATACATCACGCATCCCGAGGGGCTGACAGACGAAGTCCACGGCCGGATGCGTGAGTTGGCCGTGCTGGCCACGCAAACACTGCAGGGTGAGGGCGTCGTGCGAGTCGACTTCATCCTCGACCACGAACAGCAACCTTGGTTGCTGGAAGTCAACACGCTGCCGGGGCTCACGGAACTGTCGCTCGTACCGATGATCGCCCACGACTGGGCCGGTATGGAATTCGGCGACTTGGTTCAACTCGTGTTGAGTACCGCGCGGCTGAAAGTGGGGTCTTGATTGGCGAAGGTCAAGCGCCGGAAACGTAAACCGAACACCGTCGTGCAACGCGCGACGAAAGCGGGGCGGAACGCCGCGGCCCTCGGCGGCGGTTGGCTGCGGATCTATCTACCACAGTCTTGGCGGCTGTGGCCCCTGCTCGTCGTGGCGCTACTGGTGGGCATCGTGTGGTCGCAATTCCGCCACTCCGACACGTTCCGCTTGACCGAGATCCGCATTTCGAGTTGCAAGCAGGTGGCCGATGCCGAACTGCGTAGGTACCTGCACATGCGGGTCGGGCAAAACGTGTTTTCCATCGACTTGGAGCAAGAAGCCGAGCGCGTGGTCTCGCACCCTTGGGTACGGGGCGCGGTGGTTACTCGCGAGCTGCCCAACCGCGTCGTCATTGACGTTGTTGAACGCCGGCCCGTAGCGCTGCTGAAAGTGAACCATCTGTATCTCGTGGACGATACCGGCCGGGTGTTCAAACGCCTGGAAAACGGCGATCCCAGCGATCTGCCGATCGTGACGGGTTTCTCGGCCGAGGCCTTCCACGCCGGTGGAGCGACGGCTGCGCGGCAGGCTCGACGTATCCGCGACGCCGTGAAATTGATCGCCACAGCGCAGGAATCAGGCGCGTTGGGGGCGGACGACATCAGCGAGGTTCGTTACGACCTCGTATCCGGGTTTTCACTGATTACCAACGACGTTGGGCTCACGATTCGTTTCGGTTTCGGCGACTACGAGACGAAATTGCAGGCGTTTCGCGCCGTGGCCCAACGTTTGAAAGCGAGCCTCGCCAAGGCCCGCGTAGTGGATTTGGCCGTGCCGGGCCGTGTCGTGGTGCGCGGCCTGCCGGAGGAGTCCGGAGCATGAGACGTAAGGGCGCAACCCAGATCGTCGGACTCGACATCGGCTCGTCGAAAGTCTGCGTCGTGATTGCCGAACACAAAATCGGCGGATTGGAAATCGTCGGGTTGGGCACTCATCCGTGCACCGGCGTGCAGAAGGGCGTGGTGGTCAGTATCGACGCCACCGTCGACGCGATCATGCGGGCCACCGAGGAAGCCGAAAAGATGGCGCGGGTGCACATCGACTCGGCGAATATCGGGCTTGCGAACGGTTTCATCAAGGGGATTACCAGCCAAGGCATGTTGCCGCTCAGGGAAAAGATGGTGTCGGGCGAGGATATGGAGCGGGTGGTCGATGCCGCAAGTTCGGTGGCGATTCCCAAAGATTCGGAGATCCTGCACGTGCTGCCGCAGGAATACATCCTCGACGGCCTGCGCGGCATCAAAGATCCGATCGGCATGCAAGGCATGCGTCTGGAAGTGAACTGCTACATCGTCATCACGCAGAGTGCGAGCGTCGCCAACCTCGTGGAGTGTTGCCACCGTAGCGGGTTGGAAATCACCGACGTCATTCTGGAACCGCTGGCGGCGGCCGAGGCGGTGCTCACTTCCGAAGAGCGCGAGTTGGGGACGCTGCTTATCGACTTCGGCGGCGGTACGACGGACGTCATCGGTTTCTCGGGCGGCGCGGTTGTCTATGCGGGCGTGCTGCCCCTGGGCGGCATGCACGTAACCAACGACGTCAGCCGCATGCTCAACCTCACGATGGAAAAGGCGGAGTGGCTGAAAAAGCGCCACGGCCATCTGTGCATCGGCGAGGTGATGCCCGGCGAGGAAGTCGAAATCGATGGCGGTGAGGATGCGGGCTATCAATTCGTCGAGCAGCGGGAGCTGTGCGAAATCGTCGAAGCGCGCGTGCTGGAAGTACTGCAAATCGCTTACGAGGAAATGCACCGCAATGACCTGCATAACGTGTTCGGGCGGATTGTTCTGACGGGCGGTTCGGCGAGCATGCGCGGCATTGTGGAGCTGGCGGAATCGGTGTTCACGGGCAAACGCGTGCGCGTGGGCAAACCGCAACATATCGGCGGGCTGATCGATGTGGTGTCCAGCCCGATGTATTCAACCGCCGTGGGTCTGGTGTTGCTCGGCGCCCAGGACCTGGCGTTATCGAAGTTCAGTCGAACCGAGCTGTCGGTCGTCTCTCGGGCCGGGCGGTGGTTGAAAGACAAAGTTGGGAAATTAATTACATGACGCGGTGGCGTCAATGCGAAATGAGCCGTGAGGCTCCTATGCAATGGAGGACGATATGGGCTTGAAATTTGATGTGATCGAGCAGGATCACGCGGCGAGAATCAAGGTGGTTGGCGTCGGCGGATGCGGCAATAACGCCTTGAACACTATGATCGACGATGGCGTGCAGGGCGTGGAGTTCATCGCGGTCAACACCGACAAGCAGGCGCTGGCGAACAACCTGGCACCCCTGCGCATTCAACTGGGCGCCGGATTGGGCGCGGGCGGCAACCCGGAAGCCGGTCGACGCGAGGCCGAGAATTCCACCGAGCGGATTCGTGACGCTTTGGAAGACGCCAACATGGTGTTCATCACCGCCGGCATGGGTGGCGGTACGGGCACCGGCGCGGCGCCGATCGTGGCTGAGGTCGCCCGGGAACTGGGTGCCCTGGTTGTGGCCGTGGTCACCAAGCCCTTTAACTATGAGGGACGTCGCCGCATGCGGGTGGCCGAAGAGGGCATCGAAGCATTGCGCTCGCAGGTGGACACGATCATCGTCATCCCCAACCAGAAACTGCTCGCCGTCGCCGGCAGCGACACGACGCTCATGGAAGCCTTCAAAAAGGCCAACGACGTGTTGCTCAAGGGCGTACGTTCGATCGCCGACCTGGTGGTGCAGGAAGGGCACGTCAACCTCGACTTCGCAGACGTGAAATCGGTGATGAAAGCCACCGAGATCACCGGCGAATTGGCGCTGATGGGCACCGGCGTGGCCACCGGCGATAAGCGCGCGGTCGACGCGGCAGCCGAGGCGATCAGTTGCCCGCTGATGGAAAATGTCAGCATCGACGGTGCCCGCGGAGTTCTGATCAACATCACCGGCGGCATCGATTTGCGCCTGTCGGAGGTCAACGAAGCGGCCGAGTTGATCATGAAGTCGTGCAGCGAAGACGCGGCGATTTTCTGGGGCCAGGTGATCGATCCGGCCATGCAGGAGGAAGTCCGCGTGACGGTCATCGCCACCGGCTTCGACGAGGCTCGCGAGCAAATGTTGACCCGCACCCGGCCTTCGCCCCTGAATCAGCACAAACCGCACTTCGGCGAGGAGCGGACCGCGCGCCCGACGTCTTTATCACGTCCGGAAAGGCCTGTTGAGGCGGAGATGCAGGAAGAGGAAGAACAGCAGGTAGCGGCCGGCGGCGACCGCGGCACGCGGGTTCACACCAGCAGCACCCATAAGATGTGGACGCAGCGGCGCCCCGGATTGTCGGGCGACGTGGACGCCTACGACATGGAGCCGGCGATCCTGCGCAATCGTCGTCGTCCGGACTAAGCCGCCAAGTCGGCGGTCAAGTCCATCGTCCTGAATCAAGCCGCGTGGCGCATGCGCCCAGCGCCGCGCTTATAGACACGGGCCATCCAACCTTTTGGCCCAACCGTATAGCCGCCGGGTTTTGGCCCGGCGGTTTCTTGTTAAGTGATAGGAGATCGCGAACAATAAAGAAGGGCGAGCCGTTACCAGCTCGCCCATCGGTGCGGTGAAATTCGCGGCACGTGTCTCAGCAGCCGCAGCCCCCGTCGTCATCGTCGTTGTCGTCGTTATCGTCGGCCGCGGCGTCGTCATCGTCGTCGGCGAAGGTGTCGTCATCGTCGTCGCCGGAGTCGTCGTCGGTGGTGTCGTCGTCATCGACCGGGGCGTCTTCGGGCTCGGCCAAGTTGGAGATCGGCGACACGAGGTTTTCGTCATCATAGGATCGGAAAGCAAAAACAGCCGCGCCCGGCGCGGTGACGGTGGCGACGATCTCCGTGCCACCCATCACGGTGGTTTCGACGGTCAAAGCGGTGGCATTTTGCCACGTGTCTTCGTCGCGCAAATCAACACCGGAATCGGTGGCGTAGCGCAAGTCGTATACGGCGGCTTTGCCGCAGGCTAGGTCGTCGCCCGGAGCGGTTAAGTGAACTTCGAACACGTCGGAGTCGTCGGTGTTGTAAACAGTCAGGTCGGTGACCATGCGCGGCGGATAGGCGTCGAGTCCGGAAAGGCCCGAGTTGTAAGGGTCGTGGTGGAATTTGGGCCAATCGCCGTTAAGTTGGCCCGCATCACAGGCGTTGCCGATCGTGTGCCAGGCAAACAGGTTGCCCTCGTGGTTGAAGGCTACGACTTCCACCAGACCGTCACCGTCCAGGTCGGCCACGGCGGCCGCGCCGGTCTGCCAACCGAGCGTAAATTTCGGCCAGTCGGCGGGCTCGGCGCCCGTCGGATCGACCGCGTGTACGAGGTAGCCACCGCTGCCTGCAATAAGTTCGCGGCGGCCGTCGGCGTTCAGGTCGGCCAGGACCGGGTTAAGGAAGAGATTGATGTCGTCCAAGCCAAGGACGAAGGGCGTGCGGCCCTCGATGTCGTCGAGGCGCCAACCGACAATCGTAAAGTCGATCAGCGAATTGATCCCCTTCACTTTCTGCAAAATTCCGGCGGTCGGGAAGAAGTACCAGGGTACGTCGCTACCGTCGAAGCGGCCGAAGGTACCGGCGGCCGAAGCGCCGAGGTTCAAGCTCGAGCGCAGGTGCCGCACGCTGGTGTTTTCGCCATCCCAGTAAATCATTTGCGGGAACCAGAAGAACGCGCCGACGCCGACCATGAGTTGCCCGTCGAAACGGATGGCGGCCGGGCTGGCTGTCATGCCGACGGTGAGCGGTGGAATCGGCAGCGCGTCGCCCAACGGGGCGAGTGGTTCAGCGGGCCAATCCGGCAGGAAGGGGCCGCGCGCATTGTCCATACCGTTCCAGTACACGGCGTACACACGGCCCGTGGGCAGCAAACCCTCTTCGCAGGTCTCGGTAGTCGCTACGACAATCGCCGGGTGTCCGGAGATATCGGGATTGTCGTGATCCGGGTCGAGAATACCCGCAACCGGAGTGCCCAACACCTGTGCGGCGCCTTGCGCCTGGCAACGTTTGGCCGGCGGGACGAGCCCCGCGTCGTCGCTGGAATCCAGCGGCACGGGCCAACCGGGCAGGGGGTCGGCCGCGCCGTCGAGGTCTTCGTCGACGGGCTTCCACGCATAAAGTTTTTGATCGGAACACGCGGCGATGATTTCCAGCATGCCGTCGAGATCGAGGTCGGCCAACACCGGGCTGGCTAGGAAGGAATTGCCGTGTCCGTAGGAAAGGGCTGAACTGTTGTCGCGCGGGTCGGCACTAACCGGGAAGCCTTCGAGGAAGGGGCCGCCCTCGTGCAATTCGCCGTCGGGATGCACGACGTAGACTTTGCCGTACCACGTCGAGGCCACGATATAGGGCACGCCGTCACCGAATAGCGGTCCGATGGCGACCGAGGCCAACACCGAATCGCGCCACAGGCGTTCGAGCGGCAGCACCACGGGGAAGCCCGGCGCCTCGACATACTCGCCGGTGGCCGGGTCGCGTTTGAACGCCTCGATGGCTGGGAACGACGTTCCCATAATGATTTCCAGCGCGCCGTCGGCGTCGCGGTCCAGGTCGTAGAGCACGGGGCTGGAATCGCCGGATTCGCCGATTCGCAGCGGGAACCCGGGCAGCAGACCGGTATTCTGTTCGTCGTCAGTGTGCCAGCCCAGCAATTTGCGCGCTTCGCCGTACACCCGCCCTTTGTCGGTGTTGTACCAAGCCTGCACGCGAATCGTGACGGTATGGGAATTGGCTTCCGTCGGGGTCCGGCGCAGCCAGCCCGTATCAACGAAGTCCAGCGCATTGACGCTGCCCAAGACGCCGCTGAAACTGTCAGTGCCGCTGCCGGTGGCCGCGACTTCGAAATCGGCGTCGTTGGGTTCCTGACCCAAACCGATTTGAATCTCATACTGGAAGGAGCGACCGCGGGCGTCGATTTCCCCGACGATGTCGAAGGACGGATTCTGAACCGGGTCGATCGTATCCCACCAAGCCGGATCGGTGACGCGCACCGCGGGCGGAATCTGCTGCGGGAAGCTGAAGACGGGATCACCGATCGCTTCCATCGCGTGTTTCATGTTCACCCGGCCGTAGCCGAAGTTTTCCTCGAAGCCCTCTTTGCAGCCGCGCAGATTGAACGAGAAACAATTGCGCTTGATGTCGTCGGCCGTCATGTTGAAGAGCATCTTGATTTCGGTCGGGCTCAATTCGAGACCGTTGTCGCGGCCCCAAGATTTGAGCAGGCCCGCCAAGCCCGCGAGGTGCCCGGTGGCGGTGGAAGTGCATTGGTCGGAGGACACTGAGGTGTTGATCGAGGGGCCGTAGTTCGTGCAATAGCTCTCGGTGAAGGCGATGAGCGAGAGATCGATCGGTCCGAACAGTTCCATGGGCGGCAAGGGGAGGACAGCCTTGATGCTGTATACGTCGTCGCCCGCCGCTGGGTAGATATGGTGGAAGCCGAGCTCGTCGCCGGAGGCCGCCGTGATGAACACACCGGATTCGAAGGCGTCGATGAAGGCTTGGGCCGCCTGGCCACTGTAGTTGTACGCGCCGTTGGCGATGCCGACCACATCCGCGCCCATGGCCGCGGCGTAATCGATTGCCGCCGCCATCGTGTTGTGGTTGTTGACGACCGCGTCGCCGACCCGCAGGAAGAGCAGCGAACAGTCGGGGCAGGTTCCGGGCTTGTCGTCGTGGCCGTTGTCGGCGATGCCCGCCGCGTCACGGCCGATACCGTCACCGTGGGTGCCTTCGGGGAATTCGTCGACGCCGTAGGGTGTGTTGACGTCGCGGAAGAAATCCCACCCGGCGATGTCGTCGACAAATCCGTTGTCGTCGTTGTCGGCGCCGTCTTCATAGAGCAAGAAGAGGTCTTCCGGGTCGGCCCATCCATTGGCGTTCTGGTCGGAGAATGTCGGATCGTCGGCATAATCGCGGGCGGTGAATTCGCCGTCGCCGTCGCAATCCCAATCGGTGCACGGCGTGCCACTCGCGGTCGGCTGCGGTAGCTCAGCGCGGTTCAGGAAGATATTGTCGGCGAATTCCATTTTGTCGAAGCGTTCGATACCCACGTCGATAATGGCGATTACCACATCGGGCCGGCCGGTCGACATTTTCCACGCCTCGGTGACGCTCATGCCGGTGATCTTATTGATTTGTGTCGGGTCGGTACCCTCGGGGTCGACGGGGTTGAAACCGTAGAACGAAGCGGCGGCGCTGAGCGGATCGTTGGGGTCCGGCGGATCCAAGTCGTTAGGCATGTTGGCCACGAACACGCCCTGGCTGGGCAAGGCGCCGGTAAATCCGACACCGCCGATGTCCTCCAGATCGCCGCTCACTTCCACCGACAGCCGCCGCCCGAAGGGGAATCGCCCGTCGGGTGTGAAGGTAAGGGTGTCGTTAGCAAGGGTGGTAGTGCCCAGCGTGATGACTCCCGAAACCGTCGTGCCGTCACGCAGGTTCGTGATCGTCAGGCTGTCGCCGCCAACGGTCGCTGCATCGAGCGACGCGTCGAAGACGATTACGAGCGGCTCCTCGGTGTAAACCAAGTAACGATCGTAATGCGGCTGCATCGACACGACGCCGAAAGCCCAAGAAGCTGCGGGGCACGCGATGACTACGAATAACGAGAGAATTAGGACGCTCAGACGCTTCATGACACACTCCGGGAATAAGAGCTCGGTCCACAAGGCCGGGGTACTTTAGCATTCCCGTTATCGCTCGCCAAGCTTGCTGAATGGTGATTCAAATGCGGCGGGTTTATATTACCCGTAACGGTCGCCGGGCAGCGTTTCCGACATCTTTTCTGTGCGGGCGCACAGGACGAAAGGACATGTGTCGAGGTGCTAAAACCCGCCGATCGTCGCGGGGAACTGCGCCATTTGCAGGGCGTGATAGTTCGAATACGCGACGCGTAATTCGCCGGATGGTTCCACAAGTACCGAGGGCATGAATCCGGGCGTTCCCGTGAGTCGGCGATCGAGAAAGAACGTCCGCCAGGTGCCGCCTTGGTTCGTGGCGAATTTTAACGCGCTCAAGCCCGTCGGCGAAAAGTGGTATGCGATGTAGGCCGCGCCGTTCGCATCGACCGCCAGTGAAAGTTCCGAAATCCGCATTTGCATCAAGTCAAAGTCCGTCGAATCAATCAATTCCGATGCCCAAGTTCCGGCGACGTTGCTTAGGTAAAGCAATTGAGAATTACCGGTGTGGAACCGCGTGATCGTGGCGTGCGACACGCCGGCGGTGTCGATCTGGAGGCTAGACGAACCATAGTACGGGCCTGCCGTTTCCGACAACACGTCTTCGAATTGCCAGGAACCGCCATCGTTGAGGGCGTGAACCAATTTCACGGTGCCACCGGCGCCGGGCTTGATAAAAACCAGGTGCGCGCGATCGCTGCCGTCCAACGCCATCGAGAGGCTGAAACCGGTATTTGCGGCGGTCGGCAGCACGTTTTCGAAGGTCCATCCGCTGCCGTCGTTGGTCCCGTAACGTATGGAATACTGTCCGCTATAGTCGATTTCCTCCAGAAACACGAAATGAACCGTGTCTAGCGAATCCACGGCCAGGTCGCATTCCAGTGCCTCCCAGTCTTCACTGAGTGTTTCGGACGTCCATGTGCCGGAGTGGTTGGTCACGTATTTCAAATAGCCGTAATGCGCATCGTGCAATGCCGCGTGGATATGGCCTTCGGAGCCTGCGCCGGCTGCCACCTCGTACCAACCCGCGTAATCGAAGTCCATAAACGAAACATCCGCCATGTTTTCCGAACTCCACGATTCGGTTCGGTCGGTCGTGTGGCGCAACGCCGATTCCCCGTAGCTGAGGTGAACGATGTTCAGGGCGTCGTCGGAATCCCGAAAAAGTATCGACGACCCGCCGGAGCATCCCGAATCATCTACGAGCATCGTGTCCCAATTCCCGTTGTGGTTGCGGGCCAGTTTGAGGTTCATACGTAGGTCGTCCACATGGCTGACGAGCACGTCGGTTCCGTCCAGGGCGATCGCCGTGCCGATACCGCCGTCCTCATCGACGGTTTCGGTTTGCCACGTGCCCGTCGCATTGGACGAGAAGCAAAGGTAGTGCGATCGATACGACGAACTGGTCCGGTTCGTGCCGATCACCGAGGCGATGTTGTTCTCGTCGATGGTCAGGCGGCCTCCGAAACACAAGCTCGGTAATTCGGTTTTGGTCCACGTTTCGCCCGCCCTGAGTGCATGCACCTGCCAGGAGTCGCCGCCCAAAGGATACCTGTAATTCACTTGGTAAATGATATTCGGCTCGCCCGTCGGGTCCATCGCGATCGCCGGGTAGTGGAAGGAAGAGCCGAGCATCTCGGTGTACATAGCCGAGGCGAGCACGCGAGTAGTCAACGTCCCGCTTTCGTCGGTGACGTAGACCAACGTCGCCAACGGCGTCACGTTACGCGCATACACAGCGTGAATGTTGTCTTCCCCGTCGATCGTGATCGAGTTGCTGCCGAGCACGTTTTCGGCGATCAGCGTTTCCTGCCAATTGCCGCCGCGGTTTGTCTGGTAATACAAGCCGTAGCTTCGATACTCGCCCGCCTGTAAAAGGATATGTGCCGCGCCTTGAGAATCCACGGCCATGGTTCGATTCGTCACCGGGCCGCCGGTGGAAACCAGATCGGTGAAGGTCCACTGGCCGGTCGCATTGGTCCCGTAAACGGGTTGCTGTCGCGTCAAGTCCGTATAGAGAAGATACAGATGCCCGGCCGCGTCCGCTCTCAACAACGGTCCGGACGCCAGGGAGGCCGGCGTTTCAACGGTGATCGACTTGGCCGTTACCGTGTAGATATTCAGGTCGCGTTCTTTTACCGCGGCGATATGAAGTGCGCCATCGGGTCCACGGGCGATGGATGTGCCGGAATACCCCGGCGCGCCGCCTTCAACCACTTCGTATGAGATGCCTTCCGGCACGGAAAATGTGTCGTCGTCGTTGTCATCGTTGTCGTTATCGTCATTGTCATTGTCGTTATTGTCATTGTCATCGTCATTGTCATTGTCGTTATCGTCATTGTTATCGTCGTCATCGTCGTTGTCGTCATCGTCATCGTCGTTGTCGTCATCGTCGTTGTCGTCATCGTCGTTGTCGTCATCGTTGTCGTCATTGTCGTTGTCGTCGTCATCGTCGTCGTCGTTGGTACACCCGGAGACGCCAGTTAGGAGTGCGAGGAGGCAAATCAATAAAAATACCGCGGAGAGAAAAATAGTTTTCATAATAAATGCCTTTTCAAAAAGCAAAACACTCTAAAAAGTTAGCATAAATGCGCAACCTTCCGCAAGCATCAGCGCTCGTTTTGTGGCGGTAAGCGAGCCCGCCTCAGTCACCCCGGCCGCGGAATGTGTCGAGTTAAGGGATGAGGTGCTTGCGACGCAGATTGCGCGAGAATCTCATTCAAATTGCGACCGGCGCCTCGCTCGTGGTACATTCGCCACTTGGTTACGGCACAAAATGACAAACACCTTCCAAACGGAGGAAAAAATGGACTGGGGTATGAAAAACCGCTTGGCGCGGATCATCAATCCGACCGACAACCGCTGCCTGATGCTGGCGGTCGACCACGGATATTTTCAAGGGCCGACCACCGGTCTAGGCGACCCTGCTTCGTTGCTCAAACCCTTGGTGCCCTACGCCGACGCGCTGATGATCACCCGCGGCGTTTTGCGTAACTGCGTTTCACCGGAAGATGCCCGTCAAACGCCCATCATGCTGCGGGTGTCCGGCGGCACGAGCGTGCTGACCGAACTTTCGAACGAAGGCGTCACGGTGGACGTCGACGACGCCGTCCGCTTGAACGTGGCGGGCATGGCGATTTCCATTTTTGTCGGCGGCGACTACGAGCGGCAAACGCTGTTGGGCCTGTCGGATCTGGTGAATTCCGGCGAGCAACTCGGCATCCCCGTGTTGGCCGTGACCGCCGTGGGGCGCGACATGGCTCGCGACGCGCGCTACCTTTCGCTGGCCAGCCGCATCGCGGCGGAACTGGGTGCCCACATCGTCAAGACCTACTTCTGCGAAGACTTCGAAAAAATCACGTCGACGTGTCCGGTGCCGGTGGTTATTGCCGGGGGCAAGAAGCTGGAAGAGATGGCCGCATGTGAGATGGCGTACAACGCCGTGCAAGCCGGGGCCGTGGGCGTGGACATGGGCCGTAACATATTCCAAAGCGACAGCCCGGTCGGGATGATCAAGGCGATCACCGCCATCGTGCACGGCAACGCCAAGCCGAAGGAAGCGTTCGAGATCTACCAGGATACGAAAGCGGCGCAGTAGGAGCGGGTCCGCCCCAATCGGTTGAGGAGCGATCATGAAAGTCGCGATGTACTATGCCAATAATAACGTGCGCATCCAGGAGCAGGATGTGCCCGTCATCGGCCCCGGCGAAATCCTCATGAAGGTGCACGCGAGCGGCATTTGCGGCTCGGACGTGATGGAATGGTACCGGCGCGACAAGGTGCCGCTCGTGCTGGGTCACGAAGTGGCGGGCGAAGTCGTCGAGGTGGGCGAGGGCGTGAGCAAATTCGCGGTGGGCGACCGCATCGCCGCCAGCCACCACGTGCCGTGCTTCTCGTGCCGCCACTGCCATCGCGGTCACCCGACGGCCTGCGATACCATCCGCTCGACCACGTTTCACCCGGGCGGATTTGCCCAGTACGTGCGCTTGCCGAAGATCAATGTCGACCTGGGCACCTACGCGTTGCCGGAGAAGCTCTCATACGCCGAAGGGTCGTTCGCTGAGCCGTTAGCCTGCGTGCTGCGCGGGCAGGAGAAAATCGGCATCGAGGCCGGTATGAACGTGCTGGTGATCGGCGCGGGCGTGTCGGGCATCATGCACATCGAGTTGGCGCGAGCGCTGGGCGCGGGCACCATCGTCGCCACGGACCTGTCACCCTACCGCCTCGAACAAGCAGAGCGCTTCGGCGCCGACGCTACGTTCACGCCGGACGAGTATAGCCCCGAAAAATTCCGCGAGGTTTGCGCGGGGCGATTGGCCGACCGGGTGATCCTTACCGCGGGCGCGATCCCGGCGATTCAGCAGGGTCTCGACTCGGCCGAACGCGGCGCCACGGTGCTCGTGTTCGCCCCGACCGACGAGGGTGTGCGCTTTCCGTTCGACATGAACAAGTTTTTCTGGCGTGAGGACCGTACGCTTACCACGACCTACGCGGGCGAGCCGGCCGACCACGTCCACGCACTGGACCTGATTGCCGCCGGGCGTTTTCGCGCCGCGCAGATGATCACGCACCGTCTGCCGCTTGACGAAATCCAACAGGGCTTCGACCTCGTGGCCGGTGGTACGGAATGTCTCAAGGTGGTGATTGAACCGCACGCGTAAATCGCGCGGTTTAGGTCAGCAGCCGCAGCCTGCCTCTTCGTCTTCACATGCCGCCAGCGACGATTCGCCGTTGTCGACGCCGTTTTCGCTGCACGGCGCATCCCCGCCTTGTGGAATCAGCAAGTAGGAGAGGTACCCCGCGGGCGGGCTAAGGTGGCGAAACAAAAATTCGTAGCGGCCGGTTTCTTCGTTGAGAGTGCCCTTAGCAGCGGTCAACTCGATTTCGCTTTGCAGGATCGCCGTGCCCGCGAGAATGTCGCGGCTGTCGTCGCAATAGGTTTCGCGGCGAATGAGGAACGTATCGCCGAGGCCGTATTCGGCTTCCGCATCGTCGCCGGCAGAAACGATGATCGTCACGCGGTCGTAGTACTCGCTGTAACCGACGTCCTCGATGACGGCGTCGCACGCGGTCGGTTCGTCGGTGTCGTCGTCCGCCGTCGCCAGCACGGCCACGGTCGCCGACAGCGCCAAAAGCAGAACGAGGATCACAACTCGCCGACGTGTCATGTGCCGAGTATTCCTTCCAAGAGTTCACAGATACGCGGGCATGCCCGGCCGTCGCCGTAGGGATTCTTTGCCTGCGCCATCGCGGCGTAGGCCGCTTCGTCGTCGAGCAGACGGATGGCTTCGCCGACGATTTTCTCCGTGGCGGTGCCTACCAGCTTCACGGTACCTGCATCGACGCCCTCGGGTCGTTCGGTGGTGTCGCGCATAACGAGCACGGGAATGCCGAGGCCGGGAGCTTCTTCTTGAATGCCGCCGGAATCGGTGAGAACCAGGTGCGCCTTTTTCAGTAGGTGCACGAAGGGTTCGTAATCCAGCGGTTCGATCAAGCGGATATTGTCGATGCCGTCGAGGATCTCGCTGACCGGTTGCCGCACGTTCGGATTCAGGTGCACCGGATAGACGATCGTGTCGTCCGGGTTGCGGCGGGCGATCTCGGCCAGGCCGCGGCACAGGTTGCGGAAGGGCTCGCCGAAGCTTTCACGCCGGTGGGCGGTGACCAGAATCAGCCGGCCGGGGAGGTTGGCGAGTTGGGGATCGTCGAAATGAAAATCACGGTCGGCCACGTGTAGCAGGGCGTCGATGACCGTGTTGCCGGTCACCCAGATTTGGGAATCGTCGTACCCTTCGCCCAAGAGATTTTGCCGGTTGGTTTCGGTCGGTGCGAAGCAGTAGTCGGCGACGACGCTGGTCAAGCGGCGATTGATCTCTTCGGGGAAGGGCGAGTATTTGTTGTTGGTTCGCAATCCGGCTTCAACGTAAGCGACGGGCACTTTCTGCGTAAACGCGCACATCGCGCCGCAAAAAGTTGTGGTGGTGTCGCCCTGTACCACGACGACATCCGGCCGTGCTTCGGTAAGTACCGGCGGCAGATGCGTGAACACCCCGGCGAGGATCATCTCTAGGCTTTGGCCCGGCTTCATGAGGTTGAGGTCGTAATCCGGCTCGATACCGAAGAGGCCCAGCACTTGATCGAGCATTTCGCGGTGTTGTGCGGTCACGGCGACGATGGGTTCCCAGGCCGGGCGCTTGCGCATTTCGAGCACCAGGGGCGCCAGTTTGATGGCTTCGGGGCGGGTTCCGAACACGAACAACGCACGGATCATGCAATCCTCCGTATTGGCCGGTACCGTTTCGCGCATCATGCGGTTGCAGGCGAGGAATTGCAAGCAAGCGGCTAACTGTTTGATAATGCGCGTCTCTTGACCTCGGCGGTTTACTTCCTCGGCGGCTTTACCTATTCTTGCCTCCGGGGTTTGATTACCAGGGAGAACTGCTTGAAGCGTAGCTGTGTGGCGATTCTCGTCTTCGCGTGTTTCGCGTTGCTATGGCCGGGTCACCTATGGGCCGGAGCCTTCGAAGACGGCGCGTCACTTTACCGTCTGGGTCAATACCGCGCGGCGGTCGATCGCCTGCGGGCCGCGGTGGAGGACGAGCCGGGCAACGCCGAAGCGTGGCGTTTGTTGGCCGAAGCGTACACGGTCATGCTCGAGCGTGGCGAGCAGATCGATTCCGCGGCGGTCATGGAGGCTTGGCAAAACGTGGCGAGCCACGGTTCCGACCCTGCCTTTGGAAAAATGGGATTGGCGCGTTTTTATCAGCGCCTCGGTCGCCAAGAGGACGCCGAACGAACCTACCGCGATCTGCTGGCCGAATCCAAGGACAACACCGAAGCCGCTCTCGAACTGGCTTCGATACTGGCTACTGATCAGCAGCAACTTGCCGAAGCCGCCCGCTTAGCCGAACGTGTTTTGCAGGTGAAGGTCGACGAGCCGCGCGCCCATCGAATCCTCGCCCGCGCCAAGGCCGAGCGGGGTGATAGGCAGGGTGCGATCAAACACCTGGAAATCTGCCTCGCGAGTCACCCGGACGACAACGAAGCCCGCTTATTGTTGGCCGAGCAGATGATGGCCGTCGAGCGCTATGGCGACGCTATTCGTCAGTTCAACCATCTTGCCGCGCATACCGACTTCCAGCGACAAAGCGGCGTCGGTCTGGCGCGTGCCTACCACGCTACCGGTCAACCAGCCGGTGCCCTGGCTACGCTGGCCGGGCTCTTAGCCGCTGACCGGCGCGACGTTGAAGCGTGGCGGTTGCGCGGTGACGTGCTGGCCGCGCAACAAAACTCGCTGGAAGCGGCCGCGGCGTATCGCGAGGCCCTGGCCCTGGAACCGGACGACCGCGACACGCGATTGAACTTGGCACGGGTTTATGCAGCCGACACCGCTTCGACCGGCGATGCTTTGATGATCTACCATGAGTTTCTCAACGATCACCCGAACGACCTGATTGCTCGCAACGAACTGGCGCGTTTGCTGAGCCGGCGAGACGAAGTGGATAGCGCTGTCGAGCAATACCACAGAATCCTCGCGCAGAATCCCACCGACACCCAGGCTCGCACGGCGTTGGCTCGTTTGCTGTTGCGGGCCGGGCGGAAGCAGCAGGCTGTCGAAGAAGGTCGGCTGGTATTAGAGGCGGCGGGGAACCGGGGCGAAGCTCGCGAATTATTCGCGCGAATTCTACTTTCGGCGGGACAGTTTGAGGAGGCGATTTCCGAGTTCGAAGCAAGTCGAGAGAGCGGCGCCATGAATCTATCCACGGCCTTGGCGTTGGCGGAGGCGCACGCCCGTTTCGCCGCATCGCTGGGGGCGCAGGTCGATCGCCTGCAAAAACATATGGAAGGGAACGGCTTCCAACTATCCGTCTGGTGGCGCAAGTTACGGGCCGGAATGCGTCGTTCAAAACACGCGAAAAAAGCGCGCCGGGTATTGGAGCAGGCGGCGCAGGACCACCCGGATAAAGCTGCGCCTCAAGAGCAACTGGGCCAACTGTTCACGGACGAAAAACGTTGGGACGAGGCGTTGGCTGCTTTCGATGCGGGTGCGGCGATCGATCCTCAAAGTGTCACGGCGCTGCTTGGTGTGGCCGCGGTACACGGCCACCTTGGGCATCACGACGAAGCGGTGCGGGCGATTCGGAAGGCGGTGAGCGTTGATCCGGCCGGTTTGGCGGCGGCGGGATTCGCATCGTCCGACGAAAACGCGCGGCGTCGACGCCGGCAGGAAATCGACATGTTGGAGACCCGGATTTCCAACACTTTTGCGGATTTGGCGGCCTATCGCAGACTCGCCGGGCTGCACGCGCAACGGCCCGACACGCTTGCACGAGCGGTGGAGTTGAGTGAGTTCATCTTGACTCGCGACCCGGGAGACGACGACACGCGATTGTTGTTGGGCCGTCTTCTGGCGCGGCAGGAGCAGTACGATCGAGCCGTGCGCTTGTTGGAGGAAGTGGCGGATAAACGCCGAGAAGATCGCTCTCTGTTTTTTGAAGCGCTGGCGGCCAAAGTTCGTTCGGCGGCGCAAAAAGAGGCCGAGGCGAAATTGCGCGCGATCCTCGAGCAGAATCCTACAGAAGTGCGCGCCCGTCTCATCCTCGCAGATTATCAACGCGAAAGTGGCGACCTGGACGAGGCGGACGCCGGGTACAACGCCGTGTTGGCGATCGAGCCGCGCAACGTTCGCGCCCATTTAGGATTGGCCCACGTGGCGCGAGCAACAAAACGCCATGATGTCGCGGCGCGGGAGTACCACACGGTGCTGTCTCTAGCGCCGGATGAAAGCGAGGCGTACTTCGGCCTTGGCGTCATGGCGCGACACGCCGGTCGGTTTGCGGCGGCGTACGTGTGGCTGCGCCAGGCCGTGGCGTGCGATCCTGCCGACCTCAGCGCCTTGGCGGAACTCGTATACGCCGATCGCATGCTGACGCGGCAACAAGGCGGGCGGGAAGCGCTGACCACCGGGCTCGATTTCAACCACGTCGATGATCCGACCGTTCTGGAGCAATTGTTGGTCGAAGATCCGGGCCAATGCGCGTGGCGCTTTGACTTGGCGCGGGTTCGCCGGAGGGACGGAGACATCGCCGCGTCGCTGAATGAGTTAGATATGCTACTCGTTTACTGCCCCGATCACTCGGAAGGGCGGCGTACGAGGGCGCAACTGCTGGAAAAACTCCCCGAAGCGTCGCGCGCGGCGGTGGAGGCGTGGCGGGAAATCGTCCGCCGTGACCCAAGCGATCATACGGCGCAATTGCATTTGGCGCGTCTGCTCGTTGCCGGTGAGGCGTACGATCAAGCCGCCGAAGCGTATCGGCAATACCTCACCGAGCGCCCCGACGACCAAACGGCGAGGGACGAGTCGTACACCGCGCGCTTGATGGCACTCCTCAAATAAGCAGCCGCGATCAGCGGCCCCCACCGGCGCAAGCGCAAGCGCAACCGGCGCAGGCGCACGCACACGCGCAGCCCCCACCGCCCGAGGAAGATCCCCCGCTCGTCGAGGAGACCGGCGGCGGATTGGTGACGTGCGTCACGGCGCTGGTGAAAGAGGAGACGGAATCGACGACCGTCGAGGAAAAGTGGCCGACGGATTGGGTGAAATCGGCCGCCCAATTGGCACCGGGGATCGTGAATGTGCCGGAGGGTGTGGGACTCGGCGCGGATCGATAATGTCCCCATCCCGACGCCCACCAACCCGGTAGCACAATCACGTCGCGGTCGCCGAATGTGTGGGAGGTGCGGTCGCCGAAGTCATCGTCCATCGCCAACCATTCGGCTTTTTCGGCGAACAACTCACCCACTTCGGGCGTGGCGGCGCCCTCGACTTGTTGCCAAGCCTGCTCGACGATGCCCTTGTAGTAATCGCGGCTTTCGCGGCGAGAAAAGCCTTTCAGACGGCGGTTCGCGGCGCGTACGAGCGAGACGAACATCGACTTGAGCTTGGCTTGCGAGAGCCGGCCGTTTTTGTTGATCGCAACCAAAAATTTGCGTTCGTAAGGTCGTAGCTGCTTGGGTTCGGGCTCGAGCTTTTCGAGCGTCAGCGGGTCGTGCTTCTCGACGCGAGCGGCGCCTTTTTTGATCACGCCGAACAGGATCATCATCAGCACCTTGTCCGGCGGCAATTCCAGGATGACTGCGGCTTCCGGCGCGGCCAGCCCGCGTTTGGGACCGGCGCCCTCGATGCCGATGGCCGGGGGCAGGTAGCGACGGAGGCGGCGACGACGGAGGAAGTAAGGGAGGCCGACCACCAATCCGACAATGGCGAAGAAGATTATCGCGGGGGCGCAGGCGGCGATCAATCCGCAACTCGCGGCGATGAGTTCCGCGCAGGAGTCGAACAAAGTGTGTTCCGTGATGGCGCCTTCCTGCATCACGCGGGCGGGAAAGCCGATGCCGGTTTTGTACATGCGTTTGAGCGGAACCTGATCCCACCGATACGTGAACACCAAGTGATTGCCGACGGTCGCTTTTTCGATGGGTTCGTCGCGGTGCCATTTCGTTTCGTTGCCGGTGACGCCATCGGGAAAATGCCAACGCATGGTGAGCTTCGTATACTTGCGGATGAACTCTTCACCGAAATACGTGTTGCCGAACTCCACACTCGTGAAGGACTTGTCATCACTATCGTAGTAGACCATGTCCGGGTGGACGAACTCGACCAGAAGCGTGCCCTCACGCTGGTGTTGAATCTCGTGGGGCGCCAGCGGGATTTCGACGCCGGTGACGTATTGGCTCGGGCGAAACGTGGAAAGCGAAGTGCCGTTGATGGAGGCCGAAAAGGAATCGAGTTGGAAGTCGTCATTCGGCGTGCCGATATCGACGATATCCAAGGGATCATGGCTGAGGTTTTTGAAGACGATTTTGTACCGCACGCGCAGACCGCCGTCGAGTTGCGGCCACAGGTCGATCGTCATTTCCGGCACTTCGAAAACATAGGTTGTCGCCGCCGCCGCCGGCGCGGCGAGGCACAACGCCAACAACGCAACGACAAACCAGCCGAGATAACGGGCCGCGCTCACCATAGGGGAGCCTCCGTGATCTGGTAGGTGGAAGAACAATAGGGACACGTTACGGTGACGCTGCCGTCGCGGGCGATGTCGATGTTGTCTTGGCCGAGCGCTCCCCCACAATTACGGCACTTGATTTCCCGCAGTTCGGTTTCACCCGGCAGTTCGATCTTCCGTACGACCGTGTGCTCGATTTTTTGGGCCGGCAGGAATTTCAACGTCACGATGAGCAACCCGACGCCGATCGCCAACAGCGCCGCCGCAATCAGGCCGTTAGCCGTCTTGTTCATTGCTTGGGGCGACGCCAGGGACAGCAGGTAGATCAGACCCAGCAATAAGCACAACGCGGCGAAGCCAAAACCGATCAGGCGGCCCAAACGCATGCAAACCTCCGGGTGGGAATAAATTGAATTATACCGCGCGCCCCGAGGGGGTCAAACGAAACCGCCGACCGAGGCACCGACCAAGCGCTTGCGAGCCGCCGGACGGGCTATCATAATGCGACGTCTCCGCAAAATGACGACCTGCGAGGTGACGATGAAGGACCTGGCCGCCGCGAGATGGGTGCTGCATCCGGATAATCCTGTCATCCATCCGTCCCCGCCCAACTGGCTGATGGGCGATCCCACCGTGCTGACACCAGGCGAATCGCCCGACGGGCAATGGCACTTGTTCTGCAACACGTTGCGGCACGTGCAGCATTTCATCGGGGAGGACGGCGTGGCATGGCGGTTGATCGGGAATGTTTGCCGGGGTATGCGCGCCTTCGTTTACCCGGAGGACGGGGTATTCCACCTGTTCTACGAATTGCACGCGGCGACCTACCACCGTTCCCGAATCTGCGCCCGTACTTCGACCGACTTAGAAACCTGGAGCGCGGAGCGGGAAATCCTGGCGCCGTTGCTGGCCTGGGAAGGACGCTTGCCGAGCTATACGAGCTGCCCGGGATTGGTCAAGGATGGCGACACCTACCGCTTGTATTACAGCGCCGGAGCCATCGCGTTGTTTGATACACTCGTGACCGAGCCGCGGTATATTGGGGTCGCTGAAAGCGAGCATATCCTGGGTCCTTACCGGCGGCATGCGGTGCCGATTATCGGGCCGGACCCCGATCACCGTTGGCGAAACCGCGGCGCGGGCTCGATCAAGTTGTACCCGAAGGAAGGCGGCGGATTCTGGGCTTTCAACAACGGCATTTACCGCGGCCCGGACGGCCGGCACGGATCAGCGATCATGTTGTTGGAATCCGACGACGGTTATCGTTTTCGGCAAGTGCATGAGCAGCCCATCATCCAACCGACGGGCGAGGGGTGGCTGCGGGCTTTCGTGTATGCGTTTGATTTGGCCGTGTTCGAAGACGAGACACGCCTCTACTTCAACGCACGCGACGGTTGGTCGAAGGGCAAGGAATACATAGGATTTGCGCGCGCCCAGTGGGATTAGGCGCTCGCGCGAGAAAGGTGGGAAATATTGAAGACCCAACAAACCTACGATGAAATCATCCGGTGGTACCGGGAAATCAGCGTGCTGGCGGGCGTCGGCGGCCTGTTGCACTGGGACCAACAGGTCAACATGCCGCCGCTGGGCATTGGGCGTCGTTCCGAGCAAGTGGCGCTCATGGACGGGATTCTACATCGTCGGTTAACCGACCAGGTGATGGTCGAACGCCTCAACGCCTTGGCGGAGCGGGTCGACGAACTCGACGAAACCGGCCGAGTAAACGTGCGCGAGATCAAGCGCGAGATTGACCGCGCCGTGAAGGTGCCGGTCGCGTTGGTCGAAGAGATGAGTCGGCACGACAGCAAAGCCCAGTCAGCTTGGGTGGAAGCGCGTCGCGACGACAATTTTGCGGCTTTCGCGCCGTTGCTGGAACGCACCGTGGAACTACGCAAACAGGAAGCCGCGGCGTTGGGCTATGAAGACAAACCTTACGACGCCATGCTCGACCGCCACGAACCTTTTGCCACGGAGTCGTCGATCCGCACCTTGCTGGGTGATTTGCGGGATCGGCTCGTGCCGTTTCTGGAGACGATCCTGGACGCGGAACCGGTCGACGCCTCAGCGATCATCGGCCGGCATTATCCGATCGACAAGCAGCGGGCGTTCGCGCGTACGGTCGTGAAAAGCCTCGGATTCGATTTCGCCGGCGGCCGTCAGGACGTTGCGGCGCATCCCTTTTGCAGCGGACAAAAAGGTGACGTGCGCATCACGACGCGTTTTTTCGAAGACGATTTTCGCCCCAGTCTGATCGCCACGATTCACGAAGCCGGTCATGCCATGTACGAGCAGGGAGTGCCCGACGAACACCTCGATACGCCGCGTGGCGAAGCGGTTTCGCTCGGCGTGCATGAAAGTCAAAGCCGGTTTTGGGAAAACGTGATCGGTCGCAGTCTGCCGTTCTGGAAACACTTCTATCCGACGCTGCAAGAGTTTTACCCGGAGCAATTGCACGACGTGTCGTTAGAAGCCGTGCATCGAATGATGAACATCGTGAAACCGTCGCTGATTCGGGTCGAGGCTGATGAGGTGACGTACAACCTGCATATCATTCTGCGCTTCGAAATAGAGGTCGACCTCGTGGCCGGGCGGATTTCGGTGAACGACCTTCCCGAGGTGTGGAATCGCAAGATGAAGGATTACCTGCACATCGATGTGCCCCGCGATGCCGACGGCGTGTTGCAGGACATCCACTGGTCGCTGGGTGCGTTGGGGTATTTCCCAACGTATACGATCGGCAATTTGTACGCGGCGCAATTGTACAAGGCGATTCGCGCCGACCTGGCGGACATGGACGGCCTGATCGAGCGAGGCGATTTCGCGCCGATACTCGCGTGGCTACGGGAGAAAATCCATACGCAGGGGAAACGTCTGCCCGGCGACGAACTCATCGAATGGGCCACCGGCGAGCCGCCGAGCGCGCAACCGCTCATGGACTACCTGCGCGAGAAGTATTCTCCGATTTACGGGCTCTAGCCGCCGGTTTCGTCGAGCGCGATGCGTGCCATAAAAGTGTTTGCCGTCACCTTGCGGGCTGCGGCCGGCGTCCGTATCATCGCGGGCATGCGGAGTATTCGAAACTTCAGCCTTATCCTGGTGATCGCCGCATTGGCGTTTGCGTTGGCGTGCACGCGCAGTTACGAGATTGCGCGCCGGCCTTTCGTCCATGCCGAAATACCGGAGGATTTCCCCAAACTGCCGCTGCGCGTTGCGCTGGTGAAAACGTCCGCGTTGGATCGCGTTCCGGCGGGCGTCGGTGAAAAATACGGCTTGGACAAACAATTAGGCCTGGCGATTGCCAACGGGCTATTCGACGCGGCGCGACTTGCGGTTGAGCAGGTGGAGTGGGTGGAAGAGCCGACCGGGAAAGAGTTCGACCTGATTTGCGTGCCGCAAAATCCCTACTTTGAATTCCGAAAACACCGGGAGAATCGTTTTCTCGTGCAATTCACGATGGAAGTCATCGTACGGGAGGTGGACACGGGCAGGGAACGCGGCCTGCTGCTCCAATCCGAGGGTGTTCCGGGCCGGCGCCCCGCGGTGCCGGTGGCATATCGTTCGTTGGCGACCGGGGCGCAACAAAAGGCCGGTGTGACCGGCGCGCTGACGCACGGCACGCGTTTCGAGCAGGCGATCAACAACGCCTTATTCTATCTATCGTTGGATTTTGCGGAAAAACTCCGCAAGCGCGGCGAGTCGATTCTGCGCGCGCGCTAGCCCTGATGCGGTGCGAGCGCGATGTATTCGTGCAGCACGTTTTCGTCGGCGCGGAATTCGGCCAGGTTTCTCTTTCCCAGGCAGAACAGCAAGATTTCCAATTCTTCGATGACGCGCATCAACTCTCGTATCACTTTTTCAGGACTGACCAACGCCGGCTTCAATAGGGGCGCGGCGATACCGGTGAGGTTGGCGCCCAGCGCCAGGCTTTTGGCCACGTCTTTTCCCGAGCGGACGCCGCCGGTAGCAATCAGCGGCAAAGTTTTACTCAGCGAGCGTACATTGACCAACGACTGCGCAGTCGGAATACCGAAGTTCTGGAAACTCTCGGCGATCCGTTGGCGATTTTCGTCCTTGGCGATCAAACCTTCGACGATCATCCAACTGGTCCCGCCCGCGCCGCCCACGTCGATACCGGCCACGCCGGCGCGAATCAACAGTTCCGCGGTACGCGGGCTGATGCCGTTGCACACTTCACGCACAAACACGGGCACCGATAATTCCTGGGCGATCACCGCGATTTTTTCGGCCAGATCGGTGAAGTTGACGTTTCCCTCTTCCTTGAGCGCTTCCTGCAACGGATTCAGGTGCAGGCACAACGCGTCGGCGCCGATCATGTCGACGACCTGCTGCATTTTTTCCACGCCGTATCCGTAATTGAGTTGCACGGCACCCACATTGGCGAACAGCAGAATGTCCGGCGCGACGTCGCGCACTTGGAAGGTGGCGGCCTGTTCCGGCTTCTCGATGGCGATTTTCTGGCTGCCCACACTCATCGCCACGCCGAGTTCCTGGGCGGCTTGCGCCAGGTGACGATTGATTTTCGCCGCGGTTTCAAAGCCGCCGGTCATCGGAGCGATCATGATCGGCGCGCGTAGTTTCTTGCCGAGGAATTCGGTTGTGACGTCCACTTCATCGCGGTCGATTTCCGGCAGGGCTTCGTGGACGAAGAAATAGCGGTCAAACCCTGTCGACTGCCACGGGCAGACATCTTCATTGATGCAGATATCAAGCTGCAACTCTTTTTCGTTGCGTGGTCTGCGTGTGTACATAACTTGTTCCTTCCGCCCCCGACTGTTTCGTATTGTGCGCAGTTCGGCCGGCTATTTCAATTGCCCCGGCATCGGCACCACGATTTTCGTGAGCCCGCCGGGCAGTTCGAAAAGCGATTCATCGATTTCGCGCCGCTCGAGCTTGATCAGTTTGTTGACGGATTTTATCGTTGTGCCCTCGCGGGTATACGAGCTTTCGGTTTGTACCGGATAGCCCGGAATGTTGGCGAGCTTTTCGAAAAAGCGCGCCGTCTCCGCGTCCATCTCGGATCCGACCGTTACCGCCATGATGCGTCGGAACAAACGATTATCCAATTTGGAATCTTCGCTGACCCACCACACGGTCTGCATACGTTCACCGGCGGCGCCCGTCTTTTCAGCCACGATCACTTCGCGGCATTTCCATTTGCCGATCGTTTTCGTGCGGTTCGTCCAGCGATACGTCGGATCGGCGCTCAGCATGGCCAGCGACAGCTTCGCCGTACGCCGATATACATCGATCGGCACTTCGGAATAGACTTTCCGCTTCATGTTGATGCTGTACACTTTGTCCAAGTCGGCACGAACGATCGTAACGTCAGCGCCGTCAGCGGCGTCGGTGCGCATTTTTTGATTCGTGATCCATGACTTGGTGACCATCTGCATCTGCATGCCGCCGGGATATCGTGACACCGATACTTGTTCTTCACGGTACAGCGACAAATCGGTGCCGGATTGCGCCACCGCCCACTGGGCGACGGCAACCGAGAGCACAATCAAACTGAGGACCAAAGCACGTTTCAACATAAGCGGTTTTCCTTTTCGTCGTGCAACGTTCGGTGGTTATAGCGGCGGGGTGGGACGTACGTCAAACGCGCAGCGAAACGAGTAAACCAGGTTGGTTGACGCCGTTGGTGAGATCGTCCATCTCATCGTAGAAAATCGCGCCGGGCGGGATGCGGTCTTTGAAGTGTTGATTGGACGTCAACTTGGCCGGTTTGGGACGACTCTGGGCCCACTCGCTTTCGTTGCGCAGCCGCTTTTCTAAAGGGGCGTTTCGCTCTTGCGTGTTTTGGGCAAGTACGTCGCGACGTCGGCGCTCGACACTCTCGCTCTGTCGCCGCGCTACACTTCGATCACCCGGATCGCGAATGATCGCGGTATTTGCAGCAGCTAACTGCGGCGCAAGGTGCGTCGCCCGTAAAACCAAAAAAAACCTCCGCGGGAGTGTGCCGTCCCGCTAATGAATGTAGAATCGTTTGCCGAAAAGATAAAGAGGAAAAAGGCCGATTAGGAAGTCCCTCGGGAAAGAATAAACCGGTGGTTGTGAAAGTCCTACAAGACTATGTAAACTAACGGGGACGAACTGATCCATTCAGCGCGATGGAGGCGGTATGGCCGACGACAAGGGTAAAAGCCAGCAAGAAGCCGAAAAAGCCAAAGTAGTTCTTGTCGAAATTCAAAATGAGAAAGACAAGTACGAAGTCATCAAGGTTCTGGCAAGCCAACTCGGGATAACGTTCGAAGAAGCCGGTGATATTATTGAAGAAACACCGGTTGAACTGATACCTTCGATTCCGTTGGAAGCCGGTGAACAATTCGCGGAAACGTTGCGGGAAGCCGGCGCCAATATCGAGGTCCTACCCATCGGACGTGGGGCGGGGCGTTTCTGTTCAACGCACCCTCATCGCCGAGCGCGCGCGAAGTGCAAAGAGCCCGGCTGTCACAAGTATATCTGCGAAATATGCATCGTGGGCTCAAAGGGAAAACTGCTGTGTCCGGAATGCTACGTACGATATAAGCGACGGCGCGTGATGATCGCGCTGGCTTCGGTGGCCGGAGTATTTATCGCTTTGTGGTTGTGGCTGGCCGTTGGTTCCCAGGCCAAGCGATGGTTCAACAACCTGTATATCAACACGAAGAAAGTGGCGGTCGTATTAACGGCGCGCGAAATGACCGAAGACCTGGCCGAGTATTTCACTCGCATGGGCACGACCACGCGTCCCGGCGAGTTGACCGAAGGCGCCGAACACACGATTCCCGATATCGACGGTTGGTTTCAGCGGGAATTCGAGCGCGTCGCATCAGGGCAGATCGACATCGTGGAAATCGATACCTACGGGCTGTACGAAATCGGCGGTGCTGTGCCCAAACCCAGCCGCGACGCCTCGGTGTCGTGGCAAGGGCTTAAGGCGAACCGGGCTTTCCACCGCTTTTTCAAGAATATCGAAGAAGTGAACGGTCTGGATCTAAACGCCTACGATCACATACTGTTCGTCGAGTTGAGTAAAGACAGCGGTGTGGAAAACGACTACATCGAGAAACTCGGCTACTACCACGACGAGGTCGGCTACATGCGCCTGCCTTTGAAGGGGCAATACAGCAACGATTACTACATTGAGGCGGTGGCGCATTATGTCACGCGTATGCTCGGCGCCGAGCCACAACTAGACGAACATGGCTACCCGCTGTTCCCCAGCGGATACGCCAATCCCGATAAGCAGCCACGCCATCCGCAAGAAGCAGCGGAAATCATGGGCATTTACGTACCCACGCGCGAATTCGAAATCCAACGAATCAACAACCTGGAAAATGTGGTGATTGGTCCGCACACCGCGTTTCAATTGGGTTGGATTTCGGCTTCAACGAGGGACGCGACCTTTGCGGCGGTGAGCCCCTGAACTAATCCATCATCAATCGGATCTGAGATTCCAGGCGTTGGATGCGAATGCTGTAATCGTCAAGCAACCGCCCCATCTCGTTCATCGATTGACCGATCAACAATTCTTGCTCGTTGAACTTCTTTAAGATCGATTTGTCCTGAATCACGCCGCCGCTTTTTTGCAGGGCGAGGATGGCGTTCTCCACGCCCTTAAGCCGTGAGTCAAGATTCGGCACCAATTTGTCCAACCGCTCGGCGATCGTGGTGACGGCCGAGGATAGCTGTATTACGTGCGACTCCAATCGACTCAAACTCTCTTTGACTTCAGCGATGGCCTTCCTGGCTTCCGGATCGGGCATGTCATCGTCCTCCTCGCCGCCCATAAAAACACCCTCCCACATTTCTTCCATGAGAGAGTGCGTACGAGCGGCGCGCTTCGCCTCGGCGGGTGGCCGCGCGGCGTCACTTTCTTTTTCGTCATTCGGCCGGGCATTGTTTCCGGGTTTGGACCCGGTGCCCGGTGCGTGCCTTGCGAACGTATCTTTCGGCGCCGGGCGAAACGTCTCCGGTAATTGATGCTGCAAGGCCTTTTGCCGTGTAATACGCGTATCCTTGTCCTTGCGCCAGAAATAGAGCAGCAGCGCGATGGCGGCCGCCAGCAAAATCGCCGCCACAATCAGCACGATGGCGCCGAGGCTGACATTCTCATCGGCGTCCCTGTGCTGCTTGAAAATTTCCCCGTCCCCAACCGTCGGCGAGAAGCTGTGCGAATTCGTGGGGTCGAAGCTTTTTCCCTCGTGCAAGGTCGACAATTCCTGGCTGTCGGAGATACTGTCGCCGTCGGTGTCTGCGGAACCGGGATCGATCAACATTCCCCGTTCCCGTAACGCAAATTCCTCGCCGTCGGACAAACCGTCCCCGTCGCTGTCGGCCCGAGTGGGTTTCAACGCGGGAAAATCATCCAGCAGCGCGATTTCACGGCCGTCGTCGATGCCGTCGTTGTCGGTATCTTTGTTGCGCGGGTCGGTGCCGTACAACTGCACTTCGTCAACATCCACGATACCGTCGCCGTCCGCGTCTTCTTTTTTGTTGAGGCATTCGGCCATGCTGAACGATACGCGCAACGTCCCCATCAGCAGACCCGGCGGGCCGTGGGTGACCAGAGCATTCAGATTGCGCTCAATCATGGGACGGCAACTGTTGATTTGCCGTCTGCTTGGTTGCTTGACGCCCGTGCGATGCAGGCTGGTCAAATCCATAAACAAGAGTAGCGCGTCGATTTCTTCGGCGTCCGCCAGTGCGGCATTGAGGTTGAAGCCGCGCAAACCGTCAATTTCCGTAGTCGTATTCCTACCGGTGATCAATTGCTGGATGCGCACGACGTCGCCTGTGGAAAACGCGCCGATTTCGAAGTTCTTCTCGCCGTTTTGTTCCGCCAAGGCCCGGCGGAAAGCCGTAAGGTTCGATTTCATGTCGGCGCCGTCGCCGAGAAAAATCGCTTCGCCGAATTGGGCGACTACGCCGGGGGGCAGTTCGTCGGGTTCACCGAAGACGAGACAAACCGGTTCGGCTTGCGCGCGGACCTGTACGCCCAACAATTGGCGACCGCTCGCCTGATAATAAAAGAAGGTCGGCCAGTTCGCCGCGGTGGCGGTTGCGGCAAAAAACAGCGCCAGTACCAATGTGAAAAGTGCTCCCCGACGCACGTTTTTCGCACTCCTTCTGGGCATTATTAGGTAACTATTGAATTATCTCGCAAAGCGGCGGCCTTGTAAAGCAAAGACCCAGCCGAGGTTCGTTTCACTTACGTGAAGGGGATTGCTGTGCGCCTAAGACTACTACTTAAAGCGTAGGAATTACCGGATGTTGGCGTAACCGCGAGTACGCCCGTAGTTTTCGTGGAGGCATCGTGAAACAAATCACCATTGATAACAACGGGTTGTGAAGTTATGGTAAGGCTCGATGCGTATTTGGAACGAGCAGTATGGTAGGGAGAAAAACCGACCAAAATGGTAGTCATTGCTTGACAGGCGAAGCCGTCGGCGCCACATTGTCTAAAGTTGGTTCAACAACCACCAAACTGGAGGCATACATGAGGCGTTATACATCTCCTCGGGTGGCCCATTGCTCCGAAGGCTGCCGATAGTAGTCCTGGGCAAGACGTAAAAACGGCCCGCTGGAGAGAAAACCGGACGAGTTGGATTCGTGCCAACGTCCGGTTTTCTTTTTGGTTGTTGGAATTGACAGCTTCGACTGCAATAGCGTATGGTACCCCGTCATTGTGGCACTCAATAATCGGAGCTTTCCATGCGGATTCGCGTATTCTTGATCGCGCTTTTGTGTATATTCCTCATGGCCGGCAGCGCGATGGCCGCCAAAGTGAAGGACGAAAAAACCCCCTCGGTCGGAGCGCAGTTTCAATACAGCTTCGTGCCGAGTACGTTTTTGTCGCCCGCATATGAGAAATTTACTTCCATCGCCGCGTACGGTTACGGCGTCTATTGTTCGTACGGACTGACACAGTTCGACCTGCAATGGAGCGTCAAGAATTACGGCCTCTCCATCGGCGACGGTGAATGGCGCGTTCGTGGCGATAAGGAAATCGACACCTACCACGTCGAGGCCAACCTGGGTATGGCGACGGTGGATATGTCGATTCTGTGGAAGTGGCGCATTCATCCGGCCGTTGAACCCTACATCGGGCCGACTGTTGGTTTCGGTTTTGTGTACGGCCAACTCGAAGTCGACGAGTCCGACGAAAACGGTAACCCCCTTAACGACCCGTCCGACAAGCAAGTGCCGCCGGTTATACCTTTGGGCGGTTTCGTGCACGGCTGGCGGTTCTACCCGGCGCCGATGATCAGGCTGTCGGTCGACTTCGGCCTGTTCAGCGGCTTCTTTGCCGGCGCGACGGCGGGTTACGTATTCTAGGATCATGCTGAAGAAGATCACGGTTCGTACCACGGCCCGCGAACAATTCATCGACATCACCGACGACGTGCGCGACGCGGTGCGGGAATTTGCCCTGCGCGACGGTGTGGTCACGGTGTTTGTCCCGCATACGACGGCGGCGGTAACCATCAACGAAAACGCCGACCCAACGGTCGTGTCCGATATCCTGCTGGCGCTCGACAAAGCCGTGCCCGATCAACGAGCTTTCCGCCATGCCGAAGGCAATTCCACCGCCCACGTCAAATCGAGTTTGGTGGGCTGCTCGCAAGATATGATCGTTGCCGAAGGGCGGTTGTTGCTGGGCACGTGGCAGGGCGTCTATTTTTGTGAATTCGATGGACCTCGCGCGCGTTCGTGTTACATTAAGGCAACGTAAACAGGCTTCGTGATAACAACGAACCGCGTTTTCCCCAATCCGAAACACCGTTGCACGTGGAGGAATTTGATGAAACGCACGACGATGATTTTTCTTGTCCTGTTGTTGGCCGTTGGTTTGATGTTGCCGGCTACGGCAATGGCGGCCAAGAAGGGTAAAAAGAGTAAGGGTAGCAAGAACAAATCGCCCTCCGGTACGAACGTGCGCATGTTCGACATCGCCGCCGATTTCGGCCTACCGGTGTTCGGGTTGATGCCGTTTGGAAAAGTTACCGATAACGACAACGATGTCGAAGTCGACCTCTCCGGGCAGGGCACCGTAAGCTTTCCCTACATGGGCCTGCATTTCACTCTGTACCCCTCCACCGAGTGGTACATCCAATTAGGGCTGGGCTACCTGCATCACTCCGGGGATATGGAGTTTACGTCCGACGACGTTAAGCAGATCGATGGCGACAAGGAAGATTGGACGATGAACGGCTTACGACTCGACGCCGGCATTGGAAAGATCTTCGGTAAGTTTGGCCGCGTTCGACCCAAGGCGGGTGCCGGTTTGGGCATTTGGCGGCTTTCCTTCACGCCCGACACCGACGAGTACGACAGCAAGAGCTTTATCGGTTGGACCGTCGGACCCTACGGTTTGGTTGGGGTGGACGCCGACGTGATTCGCCAACGGAAGTTCGACATATTTGCGGGGATCAATCTGCGCACCGACATTCTCTACACGATTGGTCCACTAAAATGGGAAGGCTCCGGCGATAAAGAGGTCACGATGCTCTACTGGCCGTGGTCGATCTATCTAAGCGCCGGCCTCCGGTTCTAACAACGACGCGAGAAACAAACCGGCGGTCCTTCGGGGCCGCCGTTTCTTTTTCACAGGTTCCGCCCGGCGGGGCTTGGCCGCGCTCGGTCTTTTGGTACAATGCGGCCGCACCCAATGAGGTAACGATGAGCGAAATGAAAGATAAAAGGCCGGCGTCGCCAACCGACAAGGTCGAATACATGGTCGGCGGTGTGCTGTTTGTGTTGATTATGATTATGTGGATCATCACGGCCACGCACTAGCCGCTATTCCAGATACCCCAGGCTTCGCAGGGTCTCGGCCAACTCAGGTTTCATAGTTCCCTGAGGCGTCTCTTCCGAAAACAGCGATTTGCGAATTTTGTCGTGCGCTTTTTTACGCGTTAGAAGTTCGTGCATCAAACGGCGCCGGGCCCGTTTCTTCCGGCGTGCCAGATCGTGCTTCTCCCGTGGATCGCTGCCCAGATCGAACAACAACACGCGCGGCGTAGCCTCCGAGTCCCGGCGGGCGCGCCACGCATGCAGCTTGAGTTTCCCGGGCGAAATCAATGCGGCCCAATGCACGGGCTTCAGCGCCCGCGGCAGAACGCCGACGGCTGTCTCCACCTGTAAAATACGCGCGTCCAAACGAGCGCCACCCGTGATGGTCGGAGTCAAATCGGCGCCCTGTACCGGCACGTCGCCGTAGTCGACGCCAAGCAGGGAAAGAATCGTGGGGAACAAGTCGACCAAGCTGACGGCATCGCCGACATAGCGTGCGGTTTCTTTCAGCCACGGGATACGGGCGAGCATGGGAATGCGCACGACTTCCTCGAAACAAGTTTTTTTGTGCGCCATCTGGCCGTGGTCGAGAAATTCTTCGCCGTGATCGGCCACGATCCAAACCATCGTGTTTTCCGCCAGGCCGCGACCGGCAATGCCCTCCAGCAGCGGCTGCAGGTGGTCGTCAGTGTAGCGAATCTCTCCATCGTAGCGCGCGATGATGTGCTTCAGGTCGCGTTCGTTCATGCCTGGGCGCAAATCTGTGCGGATCGTAATGTCCAGCCCGCGCTCGTCGCCGTCGTAATCGGGGTCGAACATTTCAACGTACTTGCGCGGCGGATTGTAATCGTGGTGCACATCCCAGTAGTGCAGGAAAAGGAAAAAGGGGCGTTCGTCGCGTTTGTCGAGCCAGGCGAGCGCCTTGGCCGTCACGTCGGGCGCGACTTTCATCCGCCGGGCTTTCATCGGCACGAGCGCCGCTAGGTCCGTATCGTAGTCGTCGAAACCGATGTCGAGCCGAAAATGCCGCGACAACAAAGGCGCGCAGACAACCGCCCCGGTGCGGTAGCCGCTGTTGCGCAGGCGTCCGGCGAGAGTGGTCGCGGTGACGGCAAGCTGGTCCTTCTCCGTGTTCACGCCGTGGGTGTCTGCCCACAGGCCCGTAAATAGGGAAGCGTGGCTGGGCAACGTCCAGGGGCTCGTCGCGTAGGCCCGCTTGAACAGCACGCCCTCGGCCGCGAAGGTATCGATCGTCGGGCTCGTCGGTCGGCCGTAGCCGTAGCAACCCAAATGATCCCAGCGCAACGAATCGATAGAGATCACGATGACGTTTTTCGCGTCGGCTGGGGCGACAGCGGGTTCGGGCGTTGGCTCCCGCGGCGCGGTGCGATCCGCGCGACGTTGGCACCCCGCGGCAGCCAGCCACGCAATCCCCAGGACAAGTAAGAGGGCCATCCAATGATAATTCCGGCGTTTCATGAACCGTAACGTACCAAGTGAAACGGAATGCGCAACGGGCCGGGCTCTTTTTTATGAAGAAACGTACCGGCGCCCAACGCCACGCGGATCGCCGGCTTTCTTGTCTTGCCGCGAGCAGGGTGTTATGAAGTCGCAGGCGTCTCGAAGAAACACGGCGGCCCATGAACGACACGGTAAAAAAACATCGCCGACGCGATCCTCTCACTCTGGCAGGCTTGGCCCTGACAGCGCTTGTCGTATACGGGGCGCACTTTTTCCCGGCTAGCGCGTACCTGCTGATCGAGCAGTTGCCGTGGAGTCTGGTAATCCTCGCCGCGTTGCTCGCGTTGCGTTTTTATACTGCCAGTCGCGCACCGAGAGCGTTTTTGGTGTTGCGCATCGGTTATTACGTCGCGTTGGTGCTGTACCTCGTGCCGGCGATCTTCCTGGTTTGGATGATCGACCCGAAATACACCCTGGGATTCATCGTCGTAGGCGGCACCGCCGCCGTCGTGATTTATCGCACCCGCTTCGCCCGAGCGCCATGGCTCGTGATGATCGGCATCCTCGGCTTCATGGCGCTGCTGCTGGGCGGCCATTTGGCGTTGCTCGGCGTCGTGGGCACGGCACTCGTGCTGTTCGTGACACGGTTTTGGGTGGAGTCGCGATTGCCGCGCCTGGCGCTGCTCGGGTTTTTTGCCGTGATGTTGCTCGGGGCGCGGGTCGGCGTGTTTTACGTCATGAACCCGACGGGGGACATCCCCGACATTCTCGCCCAAGACGGCGTCGAGGCCATCTTCACTCACGCCGATCTCCGGCAGGAACTTCCCGACGCCGTGGGTTGCTGCCTGCAGTTTGTGGCCCCGGATTGCCGCGGCGATCGTGTACTGATCGGTAGTCATCGCGGGCTTTTCGTCGTGGATAAGGATCGGGAATTCCGCCGCCTTCAGTGGGGCAAAGCCTTCGACAATGCCGTGGTCGATTGCAAGCGGCGCAAGGCCTTCGTCGGCGATTTCGATGAACACCGTCTCGTCGAGTTGGCGACCGACAGCCTGACGTTCTCGCGCGAAAAGATCCTCGACGTCGAGCGCGTTACGCAGCTTGCCTACGATGCCGACGGCGGCTCGCTGTACCTGCTCAACGAGCACGACATGCACATTCGCGTTGTGGACGAGGCTACGCTCGAACCGGTGCGCACCTATGACAAAGCGGGCCAGCAAGGCTTGGTGATCGACCCGCTCGGCCGAGCGCTGATCACCTCATCGATCGCGCGGCTGCGGGTGTTGGACCTCGATACCGGCGAGCCGAAACGTTTCCTCAAACTGGGGTACTCGTTGCGTATGGCGGCCGACGTGCCGGGACGCAGGCTGTTCGTGTCGTCATTCACCAGCGGCACGATACACGAATTCGACATGGACACATGGCGCGAAACGCGACGCCTGAAATTGGCGCGCGGCATCCGCTATTTGGCTTTCGACGAAAAGCATCGGCGGCTGTTCGCCGGGGGTTACTTGGACGGCCGCTTGTACGTCGTCGACATCGATACGTGGCGGGTCGTGCGTCGTGTCTACCTCGGGCAACGAATCCGCTGGCTGGAACTTTCCCGCGATCGGGACTGGCTGTACGCCACGTCGAATACCGGCGCCTACCGCATCGGCACGATGTCGGAGGATACGCCGTGAGCCGACAATTTTCCGACGTTTTCTGACGCTGAAGCGCGGGAAGGTGTTAGGGGCCGAACCAGATCGGCGCGGAGACCAAGAGGTCGCCGTCTTCTTGCACGGCCCGGACCAGGACGTAATCGCCGGCGCCGCTCAGCGTGAGAGTATCCTCCAGTTCGCAGATCTGGTTTCCGGCGCAGTCGAAATCAAGCAAAAGCTGTTCGCCGTTTCCCCACAACTCGAGAGATGCAAACCCGTCGCCTTCGTCCGGATCGACAGCTTCGACAAGCAAGGTGGCCAACGTCGTGCCGGACAAATCCGAGCCCATCCAACACCCTTCGGCGGTCTGAAAGCGGAGCGACGCGTTTTTATCGAGCGTGGAAAACGTTCGCCGGTCGCGCAGGCAATCGCGAACCGATTCCCGGGTCAGGTCCGATAGCCACAAGCCCGTGCGGTGATCGTCTTCGGTGCCCCAACCGCCGTCGTGGTTGTCTTGATTCCAGGTCGGCGACAGGCGCCAACCCTTGTCCAGCGCCTCGAAAAGGAACGGCCAAGCGTCCAGGTGCCATGTCGACAGTTCGATTTGGTTGATTTGCGAATCCATATCGGGGTCGTATTCGAAGTTATCCCAGTTTGTCTGGCCGCCGTATCCGGGGTGGTTGAATTGCGCCAGACAATCGGGGCATTGCAGCAAAAGTTCATAAAAGTAGTGGTAGTCGAGCATGATGATCGGGAACATCTCGTCCGAGAAAAAGACGTTGATGTGCCCGGAGGATACGAAGGTCGGCAGGTCGAAAGCGCTGCTGTACTCGAAGCCGACCAGGCTTACGTAGGACCCCGGCTCGTAGAATTCGTCGGCGATGTCGTGGAGCCGTTCCCACTTGTCGGGCGGGATCGGCAGATAGAGCAATTCGAGGTGATCGGTCAACGCGAATACGTCGAGGTCGCCTTCGTCGCGCGCGTGCTCGTAGGCCGTTCGCGGCGTTCCCCGCCCGTCGGAAAAGGCGGAGTGCGAGTGAAGCATGCCGAAGTAAACCGAGAAATCTCCGGCGATGCATCCTTCAGGAAGAACGGTGTCATCGTCGTCATCGTCATCGTCGTCAGCCGCCGTGTCGTTATTGTCGTCATCATTGTCGTCGTCGTCATTGTCGTCATTGTCATTGTCGTCGTCGTCGTCGGTCGTCGTATCGTTATCGTCGTCATCGTCGTCATCATCGTCGTCGTCGCATGCCAAGGGAAGCGCGAAAAGCAACATCGAAAGAAACACAAAAAGAACGATCCAACGTTGTTTCGACAACATCATCTTCCCTTTCAGATAAACACGGTGAGTGTTTCGGAACACGTTTCCCGAAACCGATCCTTCAATTTCTGTATGAAAATCGAGTCATGTTGTCAACGAAGCAGAGAAGAACTTGGCCACGGCAGCGGATCAACGCACGCAACGCGCGCTGTAAAGATACTCGGCGTCGTTGTAACTGACCAAGCCGTTGTAATAGTGGACGCGCCACGCGGTGAAGGGGTTTTCATCAACTTGAAAGCACGACCAAAAGATCCAGCCGTCGCCCGAAAGATCCGCCGGCCAGTATCGGCCTTCGGGCCCCGGCCCGCGGAGCGGGAGGCAGCCATTGCACGGCGGATTCCAGCACGTCATGTAGGCGAGGCACTCGTCGGTCACGCCGCAGGAGCCGCCGGTCGCTGTGTTGCCGCAGCCGCGAATCAGACTGCGCAGCTCCGAGGGCGTCGGCAGGCGCCAATCGTCGAAGCCTGCCCAAGTCAGGTCTTGGCAGTAGGCCTTGGCGCTTTGCCAATCGAGCCTGTTGGCATTGCCGTCTTGCCAGACCAGGCCGGAAACGTCATCGGTCCAGACTTCGCCTGTGGTGTCGTCGTCATCGTCGTCGTCATCGTCGTCGTCATCGTCGTCGTTATCGTCATTGTCGTCGTCGTCATTGTCGTCATCATCGTCGTCATCGACAGGCGACGTGTCGTTGTCGTCATTGTCGTCATCGACAAGCGACGTGTCGTTATCGTCATCGTCATTGCCGGAAGGGCATCCAATGACGGCGAGGGCTAACAGTACAACGAGCAACAGGGCGACTTTTTGCATCGGGAACCTCCGTATTTCTAGCCGGCATTCTAGCAGAAAACAGACAGAGGTGCTTGTAGCCCGGAGAAGGCCCGGTGAATTGCCCTCACCCCCGGCCCCTCTCCCACCTGGAGAGGGGAGGCAGGCCGCCGAGATTTCCGTTTCCCTCTCCTTGTGGGAGAGGGACGACTGCAAGCCAGGGTGAGGGCCGGATAAGGCTCAGCCTGGGGCTCGTAGAGCGACCAGCGGGAGCGGTCGTGGTGACAATGACGTCGTCAGACGCACGCGGTCCTAGCGCCGGGCCTTGCCCGGTCGAAGGTGAGCCGAAAGGTTGACCTACCCCATTCAATGCAGTAAACAAGATAATATATATTCAAGATAATACAGAACCGCCGCATTGCTATTGTGGGTATACGGTCCAATGCACGAAGGGTAGGTAGAATGAGCAAGACACGGAGGCTATCGAAAATCGCATGTATAGTATCTTTGTGTATTTCTCTATTAGTGATTTCCGGATGCTCTTGGTTCGAGCCTCCCACCGAAGAGGAGTGCGAACTTGCATTGAAACATGCAGTCAAGATTATGATAAAGGAAATCGAGGAAGATTCTGATTATCTAGACGATCTGGACGATGGTTTGATCAAGGATCTCCTCCGTTGGGGAGTGAAGGCAGGGTCTGCAACATTTGCTGAGTGGGCGATTAAAGATGAATTTATGAGCGATTGTATGAGTTCTGTCCGGCTTCAGTGTCGATGCATCATGGGTGCTAAGACCGTGAAAGAACTAGATAGATGCGGTTTTGATTGAATCTGTTAAAGAAACCTTGATACGCATAATTTAAGGGATACCCATAACCGCGTGAGTCAAGGGCCCTCCTCGAAAGCCTCTTCTATGGACAGTTTTCACGACGCTCGAAGAGCGACCAGCGGGCGCGGTCGTGGTGACGACAACCTCGTCAGACGCATGCGGTTTTGGGTCCAGGCTCAGCCTGGGGAAACCCAGGGACATGTACTTGTTACGTGTCCCGGTTCTTTCCGGGGTGGTTTGGTCTGGATCCCCGCCTGCGCGGGGATGACGAAAGAAGAATTGTTGGCACGACGGACGCCGCCGCTTATGCATCCTTTGGTCCCGCCATTCCCGACGAGGCAGGAAAACAAAAATAAAAGAGTACGTCATTCCCGCGTAGGCGGGAATCCAAAAACAAAATGCGAAAAAGGGACATGTACTTGTTACGTGTCCCGGTTTTACCCGAGCGTGAGGGCTTGAAAGTACAGCCTTGCGCCCACACGACCAGAGGCGCGAAATTCGCATGTTCCGCCCGCACCAACGTAGATTTCCTTCATCGATGTCATTCGCCGAGGAACGGGCCTTTCGACGGAGCAAACGATGTGTTCGATAATTGAGAATACTGTCCCCGGAAATCCTGCCACTAGAAGAGGTTTTTGAGGAAGGCCCTTGACTCACGCGGTTACGAGTGTCCCGCGAATTCCCTAAGGTCGTTGGAGTAAGACGCGAGCCATTTTGTATGCTTCGTCGTAGATCAACATTGCCGTGACGTTAATCGATATTTTCGTCGATATGGCTTCATAACGAAAGCTACCTGAATATCCATCGAAATAGTCTAGGAGTGACCTTACTTCTTCGGAATCCGCCTTACGAGCGACAATCAAGATCACCGAAGTTGTGACAAATTGCGCCGCCATTCCTGAAAACCCAAACAATTCCTCAAGGTAATGAGCGCTAAAAGTGCCATCCGCCTTCAGGAATTTCTCCAGTTCGGCCGTTATTTCAGACTGACAATTGTAATCGGTCAGTTGTTGAAGGGAATACTTAGATGTCGCTTATCCTCCTTTCGATAACTAGATAAAAATAAAACAAGTTTTATATCCATTAGTTCCCTAGTTTTTTACATGTGTGTCAAACGGCTCTCAATGTTACATAATTTAAGACATAAATTAAGGGACAACCATAACTGGCCAAAAACGGGACACGTAACAAGTACATGTCCCTGTTTTTACCGACTGAAGTATCTACAAATACATGACCCGGTTTTACCTGGATGGATGGAAATTTACATTGCGGTAGCGTTGGTGATCACAGGCAGCCTTCCCTTCCACCCTTCCCATGTCTCCGGGTTCGTCGCCAGTTCGCACATGAAGTGCGCGACATTGGCCATATTCGTGGAATCCGGCTTAAAGAGACTGCTCACGAGGCCATCATGCAGCGTGTATTCGGAAATGTCGCCTTCCAGGAGCGTGTCTGGACGGACCGCCACCCACTGCACGAACGGATGGCTCTTCTCGATCTTTTCATGGAGGACGTTTGCAGCCCGTTGGTTGTCGTTGGCAGGCGGGAGCACGATGCAAAGCGTCCGCACGAAGGCCTGCTCGAACCATCCACGGCGCTTGTCGAGGCCCCCAGGGCGATGGACCGAGACGCTGCTCATGAGGATGAACTTGATCGGGGTTGCGGGTTTTAGCGCTTCGGCCGCTCGGCACAACACGGTGGCAGCCTGTGTGACGAGATCGCGCGGCGGTCCAAAGAGGCCCTTGAATGAGAGAACGTGACCAAGGCACGAGATCACAGCGTCGCACCCACGAACATGGCGCTGGAGCTCCTCATCATTCAGTGAAAGCAAGCTGGCCTCAATGACCGTGAGGTTAGGATTTTCTGCGGCTCCCGGTGGGAGCTTCTCGCGAGATCGCACGATGGCGCGTACATTGACGCCTCGACCCAGAAGCTGCTCGAGGACGCGTCTGCCGGTGCGTCCTGTTCCGCCGACGAGAAGAACTGTCTGCTGCGTGGGCATGGCTATGTCTCCGAATATAGAGAATTTAATGGACACCCATACTTGAGGAATTTAAGGAGGAATTTAAGCGACACCAGGAATTTAAGAGGAATTTAAGTGCAATTTATTAAATTGCCCTCAGGGAGAGGGACGGCTGCGAGCCAGGGTGAGGGCCGGACAAGGTCCAGTGCTGAAATCGCCCGGGAAAACCCAGGGACATGCACTTGTTACGTGTCCCGGTTTTACCCACTGGATTACGCGGTTTTCTTCCAGCCCTTCAATATGTCGGTTTTGTCCGATTACCCGCTGACCATGGACGCGGGTCGCCCTTGATGGCGCGGTGGTTTGTGGCATAGTGCCCTTCTGAATGCCATCCTCGTGATCGGAGTGAAAAATGAAAAGTTCCTTCCCGGCCGTGTTTTTCATCGTGCTGTGCCTTTTTTCGGCCTGCCTGTTTTCCTGCGCGGACGACGCGGCCGACGATGACGACGCGGCCGACGATGACAACGTCGCCGACGATGACGCCGTGGATGACGACGCCACCGATGACGACGATGATGACGATGACGACGATGACAACGATGATGACGATGATGACGATGACGATATTCCCTACCCCAACGTGCCCAGATTCAAAGCCATCTGGCCCGAGGCAAACGAGTCGCAGCTACCCGCCACGATGACCTCTTGCGCCATCTATCGCGAGACCAGTTGCATCGGCGACACCAAGCACTCGTGCGAAATCTGGGACGCTGGTGAAGACGATTGGGCCTCCAATCCGGCCCCAATGCTCGAACAGATGTACTGGTACGACCGGTATTACGACCTTTATCTGAACATGGAAGGGCAGCACTCGGATCGTTACACGACGATCCCCATCGCCCCCGGAACGCCGGAGGAAGTGTGGAGCGACCCGGCAATATTCGAGCGTTACAACGGCTACGGCGACGCCTCTGGGTGGAGCGGGATGGTTCTGGGTTCAGCCGCCGCGCGTTACCAAGAGACCGGAACCGGGGCGGACTATTTGCGAATGCTCGATAAGTTCGACTCGATGATGTTCTTTTACGAGGTCACGGAGATCCCCGGATTTCTGGCGCGCAGCCATTTTGCCATGCTTCAGGACGACGGCATCTATGCGGTTGGCCATCCGGGGAAGGCGATCGGCCATTACTCGGACCCCGATTCCGGACACTTCACGTATCCGCTTTCCCAGGCGATTCTCGACCGCCTGCCGTCCTATTACACCGAAGGTGTGGAGATTTTGGGCGTACACCGGGACGTGTGGCCGGTGTGGCAGGGTGACGCCTCGCGGGACATGCACGTACGCAGCCTGCCGGGGATCATGCTCGCTTACGACATGCTTGGCGACGATGCCGAGGCGAACCGTTTGCGTGGGCTCGTCAACGAAGCGCTCCCCTGCACGATCAACCGCTTGAAGAAGATGCGGATCATCAACCTGCAGTCCAACGCGATATTGCGGGCCTTTGTGACCCAATATTTGTCCGGAGGGCGGCTCTTGTTGGATCCGGGCGATATCGATCTGACTGAAATCGATACGATCGTCGCTTACGTGATGGAGCAGCCGAGCCCGGCCCACATGGATTCGTTTGACGCCAGTTGCCCGGACGGTCCGCCAATGGAGATCACCGAGCCGGCCTTCGATTTGGACGCCGCAAAGCCGTTGGAATTCATGCTCAAGTTTCTCGCGCTGACTCAGCGAATCGACGCCGATGCCGAAGTGCCGATCGCCTGGATTCTGGCTCCGGGCGTTCGCGGTGGGGATATCGCCTTTATGGTCCAGTGGGCCCTGGCGGCGCATTACGTGACGGGTGACAACCAATACCTGCACTTCGTTGACCAGATGATGGCGGAAATGGAGTTCTGGCCCATCATCAACACGATGGGCTCGTTCTTTAGTCCGAAGTGGTGCCGACCGACCTTCGCCCCATCGCTGATTTACCCGACACTGTGGAACCTCCAGGCGCGGGTCGATCCGGCCGAGTTCCCGGATTTCTGGAACCAGATGGGTACGGCGATATTCGAGGAGATAAAAAGCAAAGAAGTCGCCGGTCAAGGCGACGCCTTTTTCGGCGTGTTGTACGACTACATGGTCGACTCCGACATCGACCCCGACCTGGACCCATTTGTGGCCGAGATGGTCGATGTGTTGTCACAAACCGAACAGTACCAGGCCGGGCCGGAAAACAAATTCGATCCACGCCGCAACTACCCGGTTCTGCTGCATTCCGATCCACCGCCGGACTTCAACGTGGAAGTCGAATGGCCGACGGAGGAAGAAATCGCAATGTGTACCGAAGAAGTGACACTGTTCGGCATCGTCCTCTTTGAGGGCTGGATCGAAGACGAATTGCCCCGAGCGGTCGACTATCTACCGATGAAGTGGCGCGTGCCCGGGTCGATGCAGTTTGCCATGGGACCTTGGATGCTCGAGCGCAGCTACGGCAGCAAGGCCGGCCGCGTGACGTGGCCAATGCAAGGCCTGACAAGCGCTTACTGGACCGGTCGCGCGCAAGATACCATTTCCATCGGCGATGGCACGGCCCTAGCCTGGCGGGACACCGGCGAAAGCTGTGAGTGACGGATCGCGTTTCTCGAACGGGTGATCCGCACGATCAAAGAGGAGGAAATCTGGCCCAACAGCTACGACACCTGGAGCGAGGCCCACGACGCGATTGACCGGTACGTGCGCTGGTACAACCAAGACCGCGTCTACTCGGCCCTCGACTACCAAACGCCCAACGAGGTCCAAGCGGCTTACTTCACCCCAAAAGCCGCCTAATCCTGTCTTGCTAAAATGGGGACACTACGGGTGTGTCCTTGCGACGGCGTCGCCGGGGGCGTCAAGCCGTTTTTCCTGCCGAGGATTGGGCGGGACGTGGGCGGCGTGGGTGGGGTTAACGCGTTTCCATGTTTTGTCGCCGGTCAGATGGGCGATTTGCGCACCGCTCACGAGATTCCAGGTGCCCGCAACCAGCCGTTCACGAAAGACGGTCATCGTGCTGATCATGATGTTGTTATCGTCGCCGAGCCCTGGTTCGGTCGCTTCCCAGCACTGTTGTTCGTCGCACTCGAACAGTATCGCCGCGTGCCATTTTTGTTTCCAGGAACTGCGCCGTGTACCGAAAAACGTTCGGCCGTGATATTCGGCAAAGCAATCGTATTTGGGCAAACCGGTTCCTTTTCGGGTTTTGGGCGTCGGGGCGAGCGGGTGCATGATTTCCGTGGGAGGCGCCGAGTCCTTGCCGCCGACAATCAAACGGCCAAAGGCCGTAGAGAGAATCGGTCGTTTCAAGTCCGGCAGTTTTGTGTGCAGCAGCGTGGTGCCGTTTTCGGCAACGCGCAGGATGCGCAACGAAGCATCGGCCCGGACGACCGTGACGAACAGGCGGTCATTGAACACGATCAACGAATTGAACGATACGCCTTGTTCTTGCGCCGGCCACGCCCGCCGGAAGCTGCCGCGTTTGCCGGATCGCGACATCACAAATTCACGATCGGTCACGGCATAGAGCCGGTCGTGCCACACGGCCAGGGCTTTGACGTAATTGTCTCCGGGGGCGAACACGTCGTCGGCCGCCGCCAACTCGGCGCCTTCTCCCGGTCTGTAGCACACGATGAGGGCCGGATCGTTGTCGGCACCGTTGATGGTTCCGACAAAGATCGCGCCGTCAAAAGCGACCAACGACACGAATTCCGCAGCGCGGGGCAGCCCAAAGGCGTCGGTGGTGACCGCCTCCCATGATTCGAGGTCGGCCGATCGCCAGAGCTGCGCCTTCGTCGTCTCGTTCCAGGTGCCGGCGTAGAGATAGCCGTCCAACTCAGCAAAGGACATAACGCCTTTGTTGGACGAAAACACGTCCTTGGGCTTTTGGCGCAAGAATTCGTCTTGGAAAGTGAATTGATCCACGGAAAAGTGAAACACGGCAACCAGCGCCGCGACGAGTACGAATCCACCAATCAAAAGCGCGAAAACGGTCTTGTACGACACGTCCCATGCCTCCAAAGATCTGCCGATAACCTGCTTCGGTCGAAACGACGACACACAATGCAACAGCGCCCGGAATTCCGGGAACACCCATCCTTAATTTTTCTCCGGTTCAATGCCGCGCAGTTCGGGGGCGCTCCAACCAATATCCGTCGCCATGATATCAAAGCCTTGTTGAAAAAATAGTCCCAAAGAACATTGGATGAGAAAGCCCGCGGGCGCGACAAGACGGAGAAACAAAGCCGATCCGGGCGATCCGTGAATCGCCCCTTCAGGATTCTGTGCCTGGGCGGGGAGGCTGTGCGGCTCGGACTTGCGTTCGCACGACCAGAGGCGCAAAATTTGGTTGGTCGGCCCGTCGCAACGTAGATTTCCCACCAACATCGTTCCTGCAAAGGCGGGGACTTTAGAAAGATCGCCACGGCGAGCGTTGCGCGGGGCCGCCGTTTTCGGGAGCCGTATTCGGATCGATATTTTGAAATGACGGCCTCGAAGAAGTGAAAGATGCGTCGGATAATTAAGGTTGGTGTCCCATAAATTACATGGTGTCCCCTAAATTACCCTTTGAATTGTGCCGAAATTTCCAAATTTCTTAGGGAGGTGACAAATGGGCACTGAACTTTTGGAAGAGTTGAAGCGGTTCGATCCAGAATGCAACGATAATAATACACTGAAAAAACGGATTCGCAGGTTCAAACGAATTGTCCGAGACATTGGAGATTGGATCCCCGAGGCTTATGGAGATCCCAAAGCGCGGGCCGTCCTTTTCGCGCTGACACCTATTCTCGGGCTCTATATTTCGCGAGGACTCGAAGGGCTCATTAAATCTGGGCAGAAAGTAAATCCGGACGAAAAGGCGATCGCTGCACTTAAGTCCGTATCCCCGCCTTCCAAAACCTTGAATCTCGAAGTGTTTAGTTCATTTCATGCCACTGTCACCTTACGAATCAACACGATTGACAGGCTGATTCCCGCGGATTCGGGTAATTTATGGGACACCATACTTAATTATTTCGGCTTTCAGTAGAAAACCGGGACACGTTACAAGTACATGTTCCGGTTCTACAAATCGGCGTGGAGGCTGTGCGGCTCGGACTTGCGTTCGCAAGACCAGAGGCGCATAATTCGTATGTTCCGCCCGCCACAACGCAGATTATCCACCAACGTCGTTCCCACGAAGGAGGGGACTTTAGACAAAGTGCCACGGCGAGCGTTGCGTGGGACCGCCGTTTTCGGGAGCCGTATTCGGATCGATAGTCCGATAAGACGGCATCGACGGAGTGAAAGATGCGTCGGATAATTAAGGTTGGTGTCCCTTAAATTACAAGAAAGGCTTCTGAAAATCTCTGTCGAGCGCTACCAAGAGCACGGTGGTCAAAAAAAGGAAAGGCATTCTTAAGGAAAATAAAACGCGCCGCGACCACGACTTTGACAGAAAAGCCACGTAGCGCAAACCTGTGTCCAAAGAATTGGGTGCGACACACGGATGTCATTTAACAAAAATGGCTGTGGAACAATCAAAAACCGTCAAAACATTAGGAACTGATGAAATGAGTGGAAAGAACGAAAAGCCAGATATCCGAGAAAAAATCATTCAAGCTCGGCCCTTCCTTTTTAAGTACGCAAAAAAATGCTTATCTCCTGGGCGCGCAGCTCCTAACCCAGACTATTATTTTGATGTTCTCGAAGACATTGTGCGGTGGAAAGGAGATCGAAATAACACACCAGCCATCGACTTGGAAGGCGTGAGCGGCCCAGATACAAAAAAATGCGACATCGAAAAAGGAGATGACATGAAAGATCGTAGGATGTGGAGGTAGCGCACGATCATGATATTAATCTTAACAAATAAGTGGGACGTTACCGCGGATTTTGTCGTCAGAGAGCTCAAAAAGAGAGGGGAACCGTTTATTCGATTGAATACAGAGGATTTGGTGACGGAGAAAGTCAGCATTTCATTTCCAACGCGCCAAATCGCGATTACACATAAAGGCGACTTGTACGACCTGCTTAAGACGGTGTCAGTTGTTTGGAATAGAAGACCGGGCAAACCGTATGATGACTTAGACGATGGAAATAAGCCGTCGTCAGCAGTGCAGAAGTATGTCAATGAGCAATGGTATTCCTGGCTTGAGTCGTTAATGATAGTCCCGAACGTAACTTGGGTGAATCATCCTTCAGCAAATGATGTTATGGAAAGTAAAATACGCCAGCTACATTTGGCGTCAGACCTCGGTTTTCAAGTACCGGACACGCTCATTTCGAATGATCCGGAAGCCATTAACAGTTTTATTGGTAAACATAGAAATGGTGTTATCGCAAAGGCTCTCTATTCGCCGTTAATCGAAGAGCCAGAACAGGATTTTTTCATTTTCACGAATAGAATTGACGGTATAGCGGCTGGAGACGAGGATAGTGTTCGTGTTTGCCCATCAATTTATCAGCAGGCACTCTTTCAAAAAACAGATTACAGGGTTACGGTGATTGGAAAAAAATTGTTTTCGGTGCGAATCGATTCTGGAGAGAATCAAGAAGTTAATCTTGATTGGAGGACCCAAAAAGATGGCCTTGAATTCAAACGGTGCTCGATTCCAGACGACATTGCTGATTTGTGCGTCAAATTGGTGCTAGAAAATGACCTCTATTTTGGAGCGATAGATATCGTTGAGCATGAAGGGCGATTCTGGTTTCTTGAAGTAAACCCGAACGGCGAGTGGGGATGGCTTCAAAAACCGAACGGCGTACCAATTGCGGAGGCCTTGTGCGATTTGATGATTTCGAAGAGGAAATGAGAGGAAAGCATGGAAATGCGCAAACTGCTATATATGATTTGGCCACCACATGAGGCGAACCATGCACATGCGATCATGGACTTGAGAAATTGTGGCGACGGTGAAGACGCAAGGTGGAATGGAGTGTTGGAAAGGGTTCGAAAAACGGTTTCAGAAAAAAACGATGAATCTGGCGCCATTGAAGAAATGGCCAAGGAAATACAGGAATCAGAGACGAAAAGAAAGGAAGTTCTCGAAAATAAAGCTGCGGCATTTTTCGGTGGGCTAGGTGTTGCGATAAGTGTGTTATCGATTATCCCGGCGGTATTTGCAACAGGCGGAAGGATGACGCCGCTTGTGTCGCCGGTAGTCGGTGTAGCGTATCTTTTGGCACAGATACATCTTTTGGTTGCAGTCGCATATTCCATCAAGGTAAGAAAGATTGGTGTTTTTAGAAGGCCATGTGCTGAAAATTTATTGGACATGTTGAGAGAAGGCAGGGACAATATTTCCGAAAGGATAACGATTCGGATTGCACAGGTGAAGTGGAACGAAGATGTTCTTATTAGAAAAGCAAACTATATCCATGCGGTTGAAAAACTTTTTCTCAGAGGATTGTCTTTGATCGCGTTTGGTGCTGTTGTTAGCGTTCTAGGGGAGATCGGGAAGATGTTGGGGTGGCTTTGATTAATGACCGCGTGGGCCGACGTGTTGCCTGCGGAAGCGCGATTACTTTAAGGGACACCAGACTTAAATATTTCGGCTTTCAGATTTAATTTAAGGGACACCATACTTAATTATTTTGGCTTTCCGGGGGCAGTATATAGAAACCAGATAGCGTTTTCGGAAAACGCTGATCGCGACTAAAGTCGCTCCTACGGTTTTGTGTGAGGCGCGCCGAGCGACCAGCGGGAGCGGTCGGTGTGACAACGACGTCGTCAGACGCATTCGGTCCCAGCGCCGGGCCTTGCCCGGTCGCGACTGAAGTCGCTCCTACGGTTTCGGGTCCAGGGTCAGCCTGGGGTGAAGGCTACTCGCCACAGCCCCACATGAAGTCGTTTTCGTCGCCGTTGCCGCTGTCGTCGGCACCGTTGTCTTGGAGCACGCGGATGCCGCACACCTGACGGGCGCAGCCGCGCCAATACCCGCAGCTATCCGAGTCGTTGTAGCACTGCTGGAGGCAGAGCCACCCCTCGCTGTCGGCGCTTTCCTCGCACATTTGCATGGCGGTGGCGGGTTGAATGCTCTGGCCGTTCTCGAAGGCTAGGGCATAGTTGCAGCCGCCGTAGACCATATTCAGAAGTTGGCCGCACTCGCTATCGTCGAAGGTGTCGTCGTCATCGGCGGCGTCATCGTCGGCATCGTCATCGTCGCCGCCGGTGGAGGAGGTGACGTTGATGGTGAGCAGGTCGGTGTCGGTGGCGTTGCGGTTGTCAGTGACGAGCAACTCCACTTTGTACGTTCCCGGATTGGGGAAGGTGTGCGTCGTCACCTTGGAGTTGCCGATGACGTTGCCGTTGTTAATGATTTTCCAGCGGTAGGCTTCGATCGTGCCGTCGGGGTCGCTGGAGTTGCCGCCGCGGAAGGTGACGGTCAGAGGGGCGCGGCCACCGGTCGGGCTGGCGTTGCCTTCGGCTACGGGCGGCTTGTTCAACGCGGCCCCGGCGTAATCAACGAGCGCGGCGTAAGCGTCGACTTCGCCCCAACCGAGTTGGTTGGTCCACGAGCTCGACGAACTGCGCGCCGTGTCATACATCGACTGGCGGATTCCCTGCGGATGAGCGCCGCCGTGAGCCACCAGCAGCGCGGCGACGCCCGCCACGTGGGGCGAGGCCATGCTCGTGCCGCCCAGGGAGTAATAATCGACGCCGTAGCCGGGCTCGTAGGTTTCCTGCACGATACCGTCACCCGGGGCGACCAGGTCCAAAGCGCTGCCGTAACTACTGAAAGACGACCGTTGCGGATTGGCGCCCGGCGCGTGCGTGTTGCAGGAGCCCACGGCAATGGAGTTGTCGTAAGCGCCGGGGTAGTCCACGCGACTGACGCCGTCGTTGCCGGAGGCCGCAACGACCACGACACCCGCGTTGAAGGCGCGATCGATAGCGCTGTCGGTGGAAGAAACGTAGCCGCCGCCGCCCAGGGACATGTTGATCACGTCGGCCCCGTTGGTGCGGGCGTAGTTGATGGCGGAGATGATATCGCTTTCCAACGCGCCGCCGTCGTAATCCGGAAATACTTTCAGCGGCATGAGGCGGGCGTCGAACGCGATGCCCGCGCAGCCTTTGCGGTTGTTGGTGGCTTCGGCGACCGTGTTGCTGACGTGGGTGCCGTGGCCGATGTAATCGTTCCAATTCGTGTCGTTACCCCAGAAGTCATAGCCGCCGCTGGTATTCTCGGCCGCATCTTCCAGACCTGAGCGACGGTAGCCGGAGTCGATCACGCCGACCGTCGCTCCGCCGCCGGTGGTGATATCCCAGGCGTCTTCCAGGAAAAGCTGGCGGAAATTGCCCTGGTACTGGTTGTAGTACGGGTCGTTGGGGCGGAACAAAGGCGCGTGGATGTAATTCGGCCAAACGCTTTGCACGCCGGGCATGCTTTCGAGTTCGGCGATTTGCTTTTCGAGGTCGAGATCAGCCGCGACGTCGACCACGGCGATAAATACATCCTCACCGTCGTACAGGTCGATGGCTTTGAAGTCGGTGGCTTCGACGATCGTTCCGTCATCGAGACTCGCCAGGCGCACGGCGTACCGGGCATCGCGCAGGCGCTTTTCGAACGTGGCGAAGGTAAGGTCTGGATTCATCTCGACAATTACGCTGTCGGCGGCGGCGAGGTGGCCGTCGATGGTCGTTGTAGCTTCGTAACGAGTGGCGCCGGCCACGGTGGGTAAGCAGAAGGCGGCGACCACGAGGATGACAGTCAGGCGACGTAGCATTTTTTACTCCGGGCAATAAAAAAGCCGGCACACACGGCCGGCTTGCTTTTGGCGATTTATTGGTTCAGTCGCTCATGCAACATGGTTACGGTTTCGTTGTCGTCCATTTGCGTTGTTTTCGTCTGGGCGCAATTTCCATTACCGCGCCGTGAGCGCAGGAAGTATGGCACAGGCGGGCAGGGTGTTCAAGTCAAGCGGGGGCGCTGGGTCCCGGATGGGGATGTATTGGAGGGTGCTGCGAGCACGTGAGCGATGACGATTCGGCCCTAGACGATGACGCCACGGACGATGACGCCACCGATGACGACTCTACCGATGACGATTCGAGCGGCGATGACGACACAACCGGCGACGATGACGCGGCCGGCGACGTCGATTTTTCAACCGACAACATCCAGTTTGCTTCCGGCGGCAGTCGCCAGACTTCCATTCAAACCACCGCCGACGGCACGGTGCATGTGGCCTACGAGGATGCGACCTATATCAAGCACGCCTATTGCCCGACCTGCGCGGCAAACTGAGTTATTCCATCCGTTGCGCTCGGTAGGCGCGATGCGTATAGTGTGCCGTAAGAGGACGAAATGACGACCGTGAAGCCTATTAAGCAGAGGAATTCAGCCGCACCCGTGGGTGCAGATAAAACCGCCGGCGGCCGCGGCCGCATCCTTGCCCTCGGCCTATCCAACCCCGCTCGCTAGAACGGCGGCGCGGGGCCATTTACCCTTAAGAAGAACAAGCAATCAGTTGACGGACCGCGGACCCCGATTTATAACGTCCGGGCTGCCGGCCGGGTCCCGGCTATCCAGTGGAAACAGAGGATTAGACGATGGAAACGAAATACGATCACATCGCAGTGGAAAAGAAATGGCAGGACCGTTGGGCCAAGGAACGGACCTACAATTTGGATCTGTCTACGGCCGAGAATCCCTACTACAACCTGATGATGTTCCCGTATCCGTCCGCAGAGGGCTTGCACGTGGGCAACTGTTTTGCGTTTACGGGCGCCGACATTCATGGGCGTTACATGATGGCGCGCGGGTATGAAGTGTTCGAGCCGATGGGATTCGACGCGTTCGGGATTCACTCGGAAAACTACGCGTTGAAAGTCGGGACGCACCCGTGGCACCTGATTCCGAAAAACGTGGAGAATTTCAAGGAAAACCAACTCAAGCGGCTTGGGGCGATGTTCGACTGGGCGCACGAAGTCAACACGACCGACCCGAAATATTACCGGTGGACGCAGTGGATTTTTCTGCAGTTGCACAAGCACGGATTGGCGTATCGGAAGTCCGGGTTGGTCAACTGGTGTCCGAGTTGCATGACGGTGATCTCCGAGGAACAGGTCGTCGGCGGTGTTTGCGAGCGTTGTGATTCCCCGGTGACCAAAAAAGACTTGCCGCAATGGTATTTTCGCATCACGGCGTATGCTCAGCGGCTGCTTGATAACCTGGAATGGATTGACTGGTCGCCCGTTACCAAGAACGCTCAGCGCCGGTGGATCGGCCGCTCGGAAGGAGCGGAGATTACCTTTCCCCTAGTGGGCCACGAAGAGGAATTGGTCGTGTTCACGACGCGTCCCGACACGTTGTACGGAGCCACGTACATGGTGCTCGCGCCGGAGCATCCGTTTGTCGACGTCATTACGACGCCGGAGCACGCCGATGCGGTAAAGGCCTACGTGAAGGACGCGATCATCAAGCCTGAAATCGAACGCATGGCCGAGGAACAAGAAAAGACGGGCTGTTTCACCGGCGCGTACGCCGTCAACCCGCTCAACAACGAGAAAATTCCGATCTGGATTTCCGACTACGTGTTGATGGGCTACGGCACCGGGGCGATCATGGCCGTCCCTGCACATGACACACGCGATTACGAATTCGCGAAGCAATTCGACTTGCCCATCATCGAAGTGATCAGCTCCGACGGCCAAATTCACGAATTTGTGCAGTGCTACCCCTTCGAGGGGACGATGGTGCAGTCGGGTCCTTTCGACGGCATGGATAGTCGCGAAGCGATTCACAAGGTGACCGACTATTGCGTCGAAAAGGGATTCGGGGAGCGCACGGTGAACTTCCGCCTGCGCGATTGGTGCATTTCGCGGCAGCGTTATTGGGGTCCGCCGGTGCCGATCGTTCACTGCCCGGATTGCGGCATTGTGCCCGTACCCGAGGACGAGTTGCCGGTCGAACTCCCGTATTCCGAGAACGTCAAGCCGCTTGGTCTGGGCGAGAGTCCGCTCGCGGCGGTGCCGGAGTTTGTCCATACGACGTGTCCGACCTGCGGCGGCCCGGCGAAGCGCGACGTTGACGTGATGGACAACTTCTTGGACAGCGCTTGGTATTTCTTCCGGTATTTGTCGGCTCACGACGAAGAGCAGGCGTTCGATCGGGATTTGGTGAAAAAGTGGCTGCCGGTCGATATGTACGTCGGCGGCAACGAGCACGCGGTATTGCACCTGATGTACACGCGTTTCATCACGATGGCGTTCAAGGACATGGGGCTGATCGATTTCGAGGAACCGTTCAAGAAGTTCCAAGCTCACGGGTTGCTCATCAAAGATGGCGCCAAGATGAGCAAGTCGAGAGGCAACGTCATCAATCCGGACGAGTACCTGGATGAATTCGGGACCGACACCTTCCGAACGTATCTGATGTTTTTGGGGCCGTTCGTGATGGGCGGCGATTTCCGCAGTGAGGGAATTGTCGGCGCGCGGCGGTTCATGGAACGCGTTTGGCGGTTGGCGACCGAGCATGAAATTTCCGACGAGCCGCTGGAGGGTAAGGATGAACTCGGGCCGGTGCATCGAACGATCAAAAAGGTGACCGAGGACCTGGACGACTTCGCGTACAACACCGCCATTGCCGCCATGATGGAACTGACGAACGAGTTGTACAAATGGAAGAAGCAAAAACGGGAAGCGATTGAAACGCTGCTCAAGCTGCTGCAACCCTTCGCGCCGCACATCGCGCACGAGCTATTCGAGCGACTGGGCAACGGGCCGTTGATTACCAGCGGCGGCTGGCCGAAGTGGGACGAAGAACATGTTCGAGTCGAGGAAATCGAGTTCGTTGTTCAAGTCAACGGCAAACTACGCGGCCGCGTGACGTTGCCGGTGGACGTGGATGAGCAGGGCGCCTGGGAAGCGGCGGAGAAAATCGAGGCCGTCCAGAAGCAGATCGAGGGCAAACAGGTCGTCAAAAGGATCTTTGTGCCTAAGAAACTGCTGAATATCGTCGTAAAGGGATGAAGTAAAACGGGGCGCACAAATGTGCGCCCCGTATCGTAGCTTGAGACGTCGTCGTTTTATTGCGCGTTGTTTTCTTTAGGATCTCCAGCTCTCTCCAATTTTTTGCCGGTTCTAACTTTCGTGACGATTTCACCAATCGTCTGCAACGTGAAAAGCCCGAGAACCGCCCCGTATATCGTCATGAAGGGGCCGCTGGACTTCATCGGGCATCCGTTGGCGCATCCAAAAAAGTGGAAGTACGCGTACCCGCCGGCCGCACCGAACAAAACGCCGATCAACGGCAGGAGCCATTTTCTCATTTTGATTTTCCCTGTTGTGCCCAAATCTCACATGATTTCCGATATTTACACATCGAATAGGGCTGCACGCATCTGGCGCATTCCGGGTGATCGCAAATCGCGATCCCGAAGCGGCGGCAATACAGACGTTTCATGTGGTCCGGGTGAAGCGGACACTTTTCCAGGCTGTGCTGTTCTTGTTCATGCTTCATCTATGTTAATATATAACTAGTAACAACAATACTTCAAGTGCTTTTCTTTCGGGCGCGGGCCGAACCGCAAGTTTCCGGCGAGCGGGAGGCGATCAACGGCGCCGGAATTCTCTCAACGTGTTCCCTTATTCGCGGATTTTCGATCTCGCCTATCAGGGCGGCGTTCGTTGACGATCCGGCAGCGGGCCGCTATCGTCCGAAGAGAATGAGGCGATTCATCACCATGGTTGTTTGGCTGGCCGTCATCGGCACGATGGCGTGCGGGAGCGATGCGCGTCGCAGTGGGGATACGGCAACGGAGGCGGATCCGTCGGTTCGGGTGATAGACGTGCAGGGCATACCGGCGTGGCGTGATGATTCCGCGGTGTGGCAGACGGCGCTCGATATTGCGGCTCGCGGAACCGGGAAGGATTTCGTAACGCATCGGAATCCGCTTATTCGTGAGGTGGCTGCACGGAGTGCGCAGCCGGCGGCCGGGCAACGTGAGAAGATTGATCCGGCGATTGCGGTGGACGACGGCAGGCAACTTCGGATTGCCGACGCCGAGAATTGGCAGGTACATGCGGTTTTTCTTTTTGCGGGCTCTGAGCCGCCTTACCGCCTGGAACTGCCGGGGGCGATCGTTAATCAACTGAACGGGACGGCGCTGACCGACGATGCGAATGCAGCCGTGCAACGCCGCGACCGTTTGGGATCGGGGCGACCCGTGATCACGTTATGGCGGAAGGGCGCAAAGCATGACGGGGTGATGATCTTACCGGACGGGGCGCTGGTCGGTTCAGCAATTCAGCCGGCGCAAGGATTGTTTCGTCTGGCCGATGACTCGTTGCTTGACGCGATTGAAGACGCCTGGCGCGGGGCGTTGCGGGTAGGCGGTGCAGGGGACCGGGATCATTTGCAGCGCATCCACTTGATGATGGCGGCAGGTCTCGACGACGAAGCGGAAGCGGCGTTGTTGGCGTTGGAACAGCGGCGTCCCAATACCGAGGCCGTTCGAAACGGCGAACTCAATTTGATCATGTACGTGTTCTATCAGCAGCGCGCGCCGGACCGTGCGGAGGCAGCGTTGGCGCGGCTGGTGCGCGAGCATCCGGATCATCCTTTTGTGGCCGCGACCGGTTTGGCGGCGTTGTCGCAGCTCTATTTTCGCGACCGTGAATGGATGAAGTACCGGATGCTGTGGAAGGATATGGGCGCGCGGATTGCGGGTGAGATTCCGCCGGTGGTCGCCGACCGTCTGCAGTTGGTCGACCAAGCGCTCGCGGCGGAGATTCTGTGGGATCGCGGCCCGGACTATCGAGACAACATCGACATTTTGCAGGTCGTGGATTCACTGGAACGATTGCCGGACTATCACCGGGTGGCCACGTGGCTGGATCGCTACTTGGAGCAAAATCCGCGCGATGAAAACGAGATGCTTCGCAAGGGACGGACGCTGATCAAATTGCAGAAATTCGAAGAAGCGGAGCGCTATTTGTTGCAGCAAGCGGAGGACGAGAACGCCCTTCCCACACGGCGGCTGAAGTTTTACGAGATGCTGGTCAATCTCTATAAAATCAAAAACGAGGACGATAAACGGCGGTGGGCCAGCGACATGTGGCAAAAGATGCGCAAGGCGTCGGAATCGGAAAGCGAAAACCTCGGCCAGGGGCACCCGCCGCCCGGTCAAGAGCCAGGGAACTAACGAAGCTACCACCCCTTCTTTTCATAGAACGAAATCATGTCGGCCGCGATGGCTTCGCCCATCAGGCGGTGCCCCAACGCATTGGGATGGCCGCCGAGTTCTTCTTGGCTGTACCAACTCTCGCCGAAGCGTCCCGAAGCATGCACCGCCGCGGGCAGGTCGATGAGCGGCGTGTTGGTATCTTCCGCGATGCCGCGCAAGGGGCGGTCGGCGGCGGGCCGGCTGTTGAAATAAGCGGGCAGGAGGAAGACCGGCACGGCGCCGAGGTCGCCGGAGAGTGTGACGAAACGCAAAAGATTGTCCCGACGATCGGCGGGCGGGACGCGCGGCTTCCAATACACGGCGGCGGATTCCCGTTGGTCGCCCGCGACGTATTGTTTGTAGGACTGCACGGTTTGGATGGTTTGCAGGCGGCGCAGGAGTTTGTACAGGTCGCTGTGATTAAGCAGCGAAAGCAGGCCGGCGTAGCGGTTGCGCGTCTCATGCAGTTCGCGGTCGGTATAGCCGAAGCCGTGCTCCAGGTTTTTGTAGTTGCGTACGAAGCTCGCCAAGCCGTCGTTGGCCTCGGAGAAAAGCCAAATCATATCGGGCTCAAGTTTCTTGCCTTCGAGCTCAAGGTATTTGACGCACTGGAACGATGTGTAAGCGCCGACCCCGGCGTTGACGGTTTCAATGTTGCGGGTTGGGAAGCGTTGGCGAAGCAGGTGTTCGGCGACCTTGGTGTAGGTCTCGGGCAAGGCGACGCCCGCGCCGAACGTGGTCGATTCGCCGAGGGAAAGGATGCGGTAGACGCCGGCGGGTTTCGGCACGGCGACTTCGCGGTCGCGCAAGCCGAGGGCGTTGATGTGGTACACGCGGCGGTCACCATCCATGGCCTGGCTGGGCTTGAAGCGCCAGAACAACTCCGGGTCGTCGAGGATCGATTGTTCGAGGTTGGCGGCCATGCCGGGCAGGTTGGTGGTCGGGCGACCGACGAGATTGGTGAGTCGCACGACGGTTTCGGCGGCGACGAGAAAGAGGAACGTGGCGAGCAAGGCAAAGATTTCGCGTCGGCGCTTTCTAAAAAAAGTGGGTGGCGAGGTTTCGGTCAATGCCGGCCGTGCCATCGGTCATCCTTTTTGACGACGCGGAACTTCCGCAGTTTTTTCGGTTCCTCCATGCGGCGGTCGCGATTCGGGTACGGGTCGTCGTCGAGTGTTTCGTAGCGGCGTCGCTGGCGGAGGCGGAACACGAACCAACTGAACACCGCCAACAAGGACATCGCGCCGAATATGCAGCCGTGATTCAGCAGGCTAAGCCAGGATTGTTCTCGTTCCAGGAATTTGCGCCAACGTTTTTCGAGTTGGGACAGCGACAGACCGGTGGCGTTGCGCAGGGCGCGCGTGCTTGACTCGCCGGCGGCTAGTTCGTCGAGTACCGGGGTCAGCCAACCCTTCTTTTTGAGAAAAATGACGAAGGAGAGGGATTCGGCGTAGGCGAGTTTCGCGCGGCTTTCCCCGCTGGGCCAACGACGCGTGAGTTCTTTTAGTGGAATCAGGCCGTCGAAAATGAGGGCGACGGTCAGGCGTACGGAGTCGGTCGAGGACCACTGCTGGGCGACCATTTGGGCCACGCCCTCGGTTAGCCATTTGGGCGGGTGACGGCGATTCAGCACCTCGAAAAGGGCGACGTGCGACATCTCGTGAAGAAAGGTTTGGGCGAGGTTGCCGTGCAAACCTTCGCGCAACGCGCCGGACGGGGAGAACATGTAGATCGTTTGCTTGTGGGGATAGGCGACGCCCACGGACCACTTTGGGACGTTGCGTCCCGGTTGCAACGATTCGTAGGTTTCGCGATCGGGTGCAAGGTAGACCAGGATTTCGGCGTCGAAGTCTTTGCCGAGCGCGCCGATCACGGAGCGGCGAAATGGTTCCGCCGAGGCAGCGAAAGCGGTGGCGGATTGGACTTCATTGCGGGGGAAGAAGACGCCGAAATGAGCGCTGTCGTAACGCATCCATTCGACAGCGGCGTAACTTGTGGTCGGCAGAATAAGCGCGATGAGGATGATGACGAGCGCCGGCATTTTCATAGGCCGAGTTTGGCGCGCACCTGCCCGGCGGACAAGCCCTCGATCACGACGGTTTTGGAGCGGTCGGTGTGCCCGGCGATGACCCGCACTTGGTGTTTGGCGATGCCGAGCTTTTTGGCGAGGAGTTTTACGACATGCGCGTTGGCCTTGCCTTTGTCGGGCGGGGAGGTGACGGCAACTTTCAGCCGGTCGGCATGAATCGGTCCGAGGCGGTCGGCGCTTGCTTTCGGAGAAACCCGTAGCTCGAGCAGGACGCCTTCTTTGCTGCTTTTGAGCGTGAGAGCCACTTATTTTTTTGACAGGATGGCCACTTTGTCGGCCTCTTCGTCGTGCCGGTCGGCCTCCTCGCACGTCGCCTCGAGCATTTTGATATGCGCGTGGAGGATGGCGCTTAACTCGGCCTCGACGCGGGCGCGTTGCCGCCGCAATTCGGTGACGTCTTCGGTCAGCTTTTTAACCTGTTCGTGAGCGTTGCGCACGAGGGTTTCGGCATCCAGCTTGGCCTCGGCGATGATGATTTCGCGTTTCTGCCTCGCGTTTTCGAGGATGGTCTCCGCCGACTTTTGGGTTGAGATGATCGCATCTTTGAGGATTTTCTCGTTTTCGGTCAGTTCGTCGAGCCGAGCCTTTGTGCGGCGCAATTCGTCTTTCAGCGTTTCGTGATTGCGCAGCAAACCTTCCATTTCAAGCGCGACCATATTCAAGAAGGAATCGACTTCGCCCGCATCATAGCGGCTACGCACTCTCTTGAACGGTTGCTGCTTGATGTCCAGTGGCGTAATTCTCATCGGCTCACTCCCTCGCATGCGACATGAGTTTGTGGGGAAATTCTAACAAAAACGACGCTGTATGCAAACAAAATCGAACGAATCGTTGAGACGGGGAAAGTTGAGACGTTCGATCGCGAAAAACACCGGCGAACGTGCGATGCGGCGGGGCGCGAAAATTATCGCTGCTTGTGAAGTTTCGACCGAGCTTGCTACACTTGGCACTCGTTTCGTGTTGGAGGTGCTTGATGGCGGTTCTCAAAGCTCCGTATCGTGTCATTTTCGGCGACACCGACGCCTTGGGTGTCGTTTATCACGCGAATTACCTGCGCATGATGGACATGGCGCGCGCGGAGTGGTTCCGGGAGTTTTCGATTCCGCCGCTGGCGATGTTTCGAGAGGAAGAGCATCTGATCGTGGTCGTGGAGATGCATTTTGAGCACAAACGACCGGCGACCTTCGATGAATTGCTGAGCGTGGAATGCTGGTTGAGTCGCAGTTGGGTGCGATCGGCCTCGATTCGCTTCGAGTATCAGATCCGGCACGAATCGGGGGAATTGTGTGTTCGCGGCTATACGCGGCACGCTTTCACGCGGCGGGACGGCTCGGTCAAACGCCCGCCGAAGGAGTTTTTGGAGTCGCTGCGGGCGGTCGCGGAAGATCGCACATACGGGGAAGAGGCGAAGTAACCGGCGGTGATCGAGGGCACGTTGCCGCGCTCGGCAACAGGGCATCGAGGAGAAAAGGATGACGCGTTGGAGGCGAATCGACCCCTTCCGGCTCGAATTGCCGCGGGAAGGCGGCATGCGGGTGCCGGGGCGGATTTACGCCGACGCGGTTCTTGAAGCCATACTCGAGAAGGATAATGCCGCCACGCAAGTGCGCAACGTGGCTCATTTGCCGGGCATCGTGAGCGCCAGTTTGGCGATGCCGGATATTCATTGGGGGTACGGTTTTCCGATCGGCGGCGTGGCGGCTTTCGACTATGACGAAGGCGTCGTCTCGCCGGGCGGCGTGGGCTACGACATCAACTGCGGGGTGCGTTTGGCGGCGAGTGCGTTGGACGTTCAGGATCTGGAAGGACGGGACATCGAGCGTATCGCCGATTCACTGTTTGCCACGATTCCCGCCGGGTTGGGGCGTGGCGGAGAAGTTCGCTTGACGACGGCGAATCTGCGACGTGTCTTGGCGGAGGGCGCTGCCTGGGCGGCGCGCGAGGGATACGGTGATGCCGGCGATCTGGAACGGCTGGAAAGCGAAGGTTGTCTGCCGGGCGCTAATCCGGACGAGGTGAGCGATACGGCGCTCAAACGCGGCAAAGGACAGCTTGGCACGTTGGGAAGCGGCAACCATTTCTGCGAGGTCGGCGTGGTGGACGAAGTGTTTGACCGCCAAGCGGCCGACGCGTTCGGGCTTCGGCGCGGACAGTTGACGTTCATGGTACACAGCGGCAGTCGCGGGCTGGGCCACCAAGTGTGCGATGATTTTCTGTCGGTGATGGCGCGTTACGTCCAGAAAAACAAGTTAGAGTTGCCGGATCGCCAACTGGCGTGCGCGCATGTAACGAGCGCGGCGGGACAGCGCTATCTCGGGGCGATGGCGGCTGCCGCGAATTTCGCATTCGCCAACCGCCACGTGTTGATGGCGTTGGTCGAGCGGGCGTTGTTGGCGGCCCTGGCTGTGGCGCCGCGGGAAGTGCAGATGCGAACGATATACGACGTGGCGCACAATATCGCGAAAATTGAGAAACATGAGGTTGACGGAAAACAGCGTCGACTTGTCGTTCACCGGAAGGGAGCCACGCGGGCGTATCCGGCGGGCCATCGTGACGTACCGTCGCGCTATCGCTCGGTCGGACAACCCGTGTTGGTGCCCGGCGACATGGGCCGGGAGAGTTGGGTTCTTGTGGGAGAACCGGCAGCGATGGCGGAGACTTTCGGTAGCGCGTGCCACGGTGCGGGTCGGCTGTTGTCGCGCACGGCGGCCACGAAGCAGGCCAAGAACCGGCTGATCGATGAGGAATTGGCGGCCGACGGTATCATCGTGCGGGCGCAGAAACGAAAAACGTTGGCCGAAGAGATGCCGGCGGCATACAAGGATGTGGCAAGCGTCGTGGACGTAGTCGAGGGGGCGGGATTGGCTCGAAAAGTGGCTAGATTAAAACCTCTGGTGGTGATCAAAGGATGAATCGACGGGTATTTTTCATCGTTTTGTTCTTCGTGTTTTTGGTGGGCTGCCAACGGCTTCCCGGCCAGGGGGAGGCGTTTGAACTCGGCCCGATCAAAATGGGCATGGGGCTGGACCAGTTGCGAAGCGTGTATCCGGGAGACCAAGCGCGTCTTTTGGGCTACGACACGCCGCGCGGGCAGAACTGGATCGTGGAATCTCCTTTTCGGGGGCGCGAGACCAAACCGAAATGGCTCACGCGCGGGGCGACGCATCTGACGATGACTTTTTGGGAAGATCGTTTGCTACGGGTGCGAGTTCATCGCGCGGGCTCCTTGGATGAGGCGTTCGGGTTCAAAGAACGATTCGATCGCGGTTACGATTTAGCGGCCGACCTGTCACGAGGCGAGACACTTTTCCTGGAATACGATGCCGAACCCACGAAGATCTTTCTGAAGCAAGAAGGAAACGAAATCATCGCGACGTATGTGGATCGAGTTGCGTTTGGCGCGATGGACGAATCGCGGGGGCGCTGGCGGAAGAAGGCGGCGGCGGAACTGAAGATTGAGGGTCTTCGATTCGGGATGAATGAATATAACGTGCGGCAGCTTTGGGATGATCCGGGCGAGGAAACGGATTTCTTCGCCGGTCTGGAAGGGCGGCGGTGGCGGCAGGACGATAAACACCGGGAATGTATTTTGGGTTTCGATAGTGAGTGGGGCTTGGCGGCAGTCGCTTTTTTGTATTTGCGCTCGTGGAGTGAGGCGGAGATCAAGGCGCGACTTTTTGACCTGCAGAAACGGTACGGATCCGGAGAATACGAGGCGGTGGAAACGGGATACGCTTGGCAGAACAATTTACCGACGGCAATGATTTCATTCCATGCGACGCGGTGTGACGGGGAAAACTGTCAAGTCAGTGAAGGTTGGCTGTGGCGCGGCAGACAAGATTCGATTAGCGGGAAGAAGATAGGGCCGAATAGCGAGAAATCGGGGCCGAACTAGGGAAATCGGCCGGCCGCAGGGTGGTCCGGCTTACGTCGGGTTTTGCACGCGGGCTGACTATTGAACGTCCGGCGATATTGACGCATAATGCGGCGCAACAGGGAATTAGGCTCGTTTTGCGGGGGAATATCGGGTCACTGGATTGTAAGTAGGCGGACAACATAGAGAAAAGGCTTCCTCGATGACCGAGAGAATTTTGCGGTGTCCGCGCTGCGGAGCGGAAACATCAGTATCTGAGGGTGCGTGTCCACAGTGCGGTCTATCAGTGGCTTTCAAGCGCCACGCGGCGAGCCGTCCAAAACAGAAGCGCCGTCGGGGCGAGGGACGCCTCGCGGCGAAATTGGATCGCACTCAGGAAATGGAATCAGCGTTCGAGGAATTCGATGCCGGGCCGCGTCCCACGCAGCGGTACGAAATCGACACGGGAAAAGTGCCGCCGGACGCCCAACACGAGGGCCGTTCGAAAGAAGCACCAGCCGGGGGAGACGTGGAGGTTGGGACAATGGCCAACGTCCTGATGGACCCCAGCGACGATGTATCAGCCTACCAACGCGGCGAGAAAATGGGCTCGGTTAGCTCCAGCGCGTTGGAAGTTTCGGCTCGACAATACGGAGACGAGAAAGACACGGACGATGACGGCTCGTCCGACGGCATGGATACGGACGCCATTGTCGAACAACTCGAGGAACTCGCCCCGGAAAAACCGGCAAGCAGTTACGCGACGACGCAAAATGAGTACGCGAATACGCGGGCTCGTAACAAGTATCTGCTAACGCGGACTCTGCCACTGATTCTTCTGTTTTTCGTCGTTCTGATTGTCGGGTTTATGTATATGCCCAAAGATGTCGCGCTGGACGGCGAATACACGGCCGTTTTTTCAGATGACGAAGGCAGGGAAGTCACGTGTACAACGCAATTTCAGGAGCTTGGCGGCGGAGACTTGAGGGGCATTTTCACGTGTAAATTGTATGAGTCGTTGACCTCATTGGATCGTATTGACGAACCGCACGTGTTGAAGCCCGTGATGGGTGACGGCCAGGTCACGTTCAACGGCCGAATGGTTAAGGACGCGATGAGCTTGCGGTTGGGTAGCCTCGATCCAGACGATGATCGAACGGTGCTGTTCGAGGGGAAAGTCAAGGACGGCGGCGTACGAATCGTTGGATCGATGACCAATTCCCTGGGTAACAAAGCGACGGCCGAGATGCTTCGACCGGAACTTGATTATTACGCGCCGTAGCCGGTGAACTGTTTACGTTTCGATTCGTGACGTGGCGCGGCTCTTCTGGATCCGACCGGCCACGCGGGTAATTTACCCGGTTCGAACGAAGTTACAACTCACGCGATAGGGATGCAATGCTTAGTGCTTCGTTTTGGGAACACGTTCCCACCCTAAATACACGAGTTGATTTTACGAACTTGCCGGTGGCTTTGAATGAGAGGGACGTGTTTGTTCTGTCCCGCGTCAACGGCTTGATTTCGCTCAAGGAACTCATGTCGGCATGCCGCATTGAGCGCCTGGAACTCGAGCGAATCCTTACAAAATTGGTGCAGAGCGACCTGATCCTGTTCGCCGACGCTTCGATCAAACGACAATTGATACACGAGGCGGGCGAAAGGGAACAAGACGACGAGCCGACGGCCGAAGGCTCGGAGGTTGCCGATACTCCGGATGAGGATCCAACCGGACCCGCCACGAAAAAAGCCACGGGTCGCGAGGCTGAAGTTACGGCGGCGGCCGGTGCGGAAGAGCGCGGCGAGTGGACGTTGGCCGGTTTCTTTCCGTTAATGCTGGACTTTTATACGCGGAAGCGTACGGGTGTCTTGCGCCTTCACGGTCCGGAACAACAGCACAAGACTTTATTCTTTGAGGATGGCGACTTGGTGAATGTGTCGTCATCTCCGTTCATACCGGGCGAGTGTTTAGGTCGCGTAATCCAGCGAGCGGGTCTTCTGGAACAGCATGATGTGGTCGAATCATTACGGCGCGCCAAGCACTCGGGTCGTTTACAAGGTGTGGAATTGGTGGAGATGGGCGCGATTCGTGATAAGCGGCTCGGCGAGATGTTGCGAATCCAGGTTGAGGTGAAATTGACGGATTTGTTCGCGTGGTCGGAGGGGACGTATGTTTTCCGGCCGACGACGGGCCTGCCGGGAAAGGTCGCGCGTATTCACATCGATTTTCCGCGCTTGATGTTCAACCTTATTTGGAAACGCTATCCCATCGAATGGATTGACGAGGAACTCCGCGAGCGGATGGATTTGTTTCTCGGTGTTGTCGAGCGGCCGAACTTCAGGGTCGGAGATTTTGAATTCGGGGAAGGGCTCGAGAAGTTCTACACCATCGTGGCCGAGCGAGACGCGCCCCTAAAACGCGTGATGATCGTCACGAATTTGAAACCGGAACAGACGAAACGGATGGTTTGGTCGCTTTACTTACTGGGTCTGGTCGGGTTCTTCAAAGAAAGCCGCGAAGATCGGGTGATGATACGGATCCAACAGTTGACGGAAGACCTGAAAATCATCGAACAAGGAACGATGTTCGAAGTTTTGAGTGTCCATTGGACCGCGAACGACGCGAAAGTGCGGGAGGTTCACGAGCGGCGAATCGCGGAAGTCGATGCGGCCATTCGCAACAGCCAAGGTTTGGAGGAGCAGCTCCATCGGCAATTCAGAGGGCACATCGCCAAGGCGTACGATTTTCTGAAGGAACAGGCAAGTCGCCGCGCATATCGGTACAAGATATTCGACCCGGATTTCATTGAATTCGGCGCGGACATTTTACGGCAAAAGGGCGAGAGCTACTTGTTCACGAAGGAGGATCTGCCGCAAGCGATCATTGAATTGGAATCCGCGTTGGAGGTCTACGAAAAGGACGGCGAGTATTGGGCCGAGCTCGGGCTGGCGTATTTCATTCGCGATCATCTGCGGGATGTGCGCGGAGCCGAACGAGCCCGTCAGATGATCAGACGCGGGCTGGCCATGTCGCCGAATTCGCCTATCACCAATCTTTGTCTTGGCTTGATGTACAAACACGAACGCAAGACGAAACAGGCCATCGAAGCACTGCAGCGCGTGCTGCAACTCGAAGAGAAAAACCGTTTCGCCAAGATACTGCTGCATGAAATCCGCACCGGCGAGAAACATGGCGAGCGTGATAAGGCCGTCAAGGAATTTCTCGAAAGGGAGCGGGCCGCCGACAAAGAATTCGACGAACGTATGGCCGCGAAGCGTAAAGGTGAAACGCCGCCGCCCAAAGCGAATGCCTCGGAGAAATAACTCGAAGCCAAAGTCATTTGTTTCTTATTTCCAGAAAAACCGAAAATCGCATACCTCGCCGCCTTCGGCGATGGTCGTGGTCCGCCGCATCTCCAGGTACGGTTGATGGCGGTCGAAGAAGATTTTGTCGCCCCGGCAAAACAAGGGCGCGAGTTCCGGCACGCCGAGCATTTTGAATAACTCGGGAAAGTGGCAACGAACGACGTCGTATCCAAAGGAAAGGTCCGCCTCGATATGGGGCGGCGCAATGTCACCGTTGGGGAAGCGGTCGGCGACTTCGGTGAGTCGTCGAAGCTGCTCGGCTTGGGGGACGTTTTCGTAGTCTTCCGGTCGCACGACGGGAACTACGATGGATAGAAACTCGACAGCGCCCGCCGTGACGATTTCGCCGGTTATGTCGAGAGCCTCATAGTCGCCGAAGCGCCGTTTGAGGATTTGATAAAGAAGGATGGCGGGTCCCGCTTGCTTGCGGCTGGCTTTTTCCTTCTTGCTTGTTGGTGGTGGATAACCGCGCCACGGCCGGCCGATCGCTTGATGAGCCGCGAGTTCGGCGGTGACGGCGAGCGTCTGGACGAGGCCGAGTCTGCGAGCCAGCAAGCGTAGGCTTCGCGGTGTGTTTCTTAGTTCGAAACGGAGTTGGTCTTTCCAGAACGACATGGCGGCAGCCTACACGGACGCGACTACGAGGTCTAGAAGGAATCAGGTTCTTCAGTTGCGGTCGGCGGTTGGTTGTGGCTTTATAGCAGCAGGTTTCGATCACCGAAAGAAGAGGTTTTCTATGTTGCAGGGACGACGTCTGTTTTCGCTAACGCTGGTGCTGGCGTTGTTTTTTCTGTTTTCCTGTCACGCCGAAAACCGGATCCTGCGAAAGCAGGAGAACCTGCAAGAGGAACTGATGAAGGCGGCGCTCGATTTCAATCGCATGGTCGCCTGGCGGTATTACGACGAAGCCGTGCAAATGGTCATTCCGGAGCGGCAGCCTGAGTTTATGATGGCGGCCGAGCAGGTTTATGCGCGGGTTCATATGGAAAGCTACAAGGTTACTTATGCCGCGGTGAGTGCGAAATCTTTTCCTTATATGCCGGGAGAGGTGGCGGCCCCGGAGCCGGGCGGCGATCGCCCCGAGACGCCGGTGAGTTTACAGGTTCCGGACAAAGAGAAGCAAAAAGCGGCTGACGCGGTAAAGCGAAAACATGTCCCCAAAGTTTGGTACGGATTGGTGTTGGTGCGATTTGTCAATTTGAACGTGGCGCCGTCTTCGAGCGTGCGCTCGCCCCTGATTCGTCAATATTGGTATTGGTACGAGGACGCTGATACGTGGATGGTCGATCCGGATATCGGTCAGCTTCTTAACCTGGGCAAGCCGCCGGCCGCGGACAGGCCGCAGGACAAAAGGGCGCCGCAACCGGCTGCACCGGTAGTGCCGGCCCCATAACCGACCGAAGGAAACGATGGCCGGTAAGGCGATTTATTCGTAAAGGCCGGATCCTTTTCGGCGGTTTGTTTGTCTACCGATTGAAACCTCGAATGTTACGGATCCGATAGTTTGTGCGCCGCCATAGTTGCGAGCGGCGCGGGAGGAATTCAATGAAGAAATGGTTTGTCGTCGTTGCCTTTGTTGTCGTGTGGGTTGCCGGTTGCGCGTCGGTGGGCATGAGAAGCGATGGAACAATTCAGCCGCGCTTGGACTTGAAAGAAGGCCAGGCTTTTCACGGAAGCGTTACGCAGGTGCAGAACATCACGATGACGATGATGGGCATGACGATCGAGCAAAGCCGAACGAGTGAGTTTCTAGTCACGTTGCGAGTCAAATCGGTGGCGGGCGGGGAGGCAGAGGTGGAGTACACGTTCGACGATGCGTCGATGAGCTCGACGACGAGAATGCCCGAGATGGACAACAACGTGCAGGATAACGCGGCGGACAAAATATTCGAAGCGCTGAAAGGATTTACCTTTACGGTCGTCTTGCGCTCAAACGGCGAAGTCGTGCGCGTGGAAGGTGGGGACCGCATGGTCGACGTGCTGGTGGACGCGATTCCCGGTCAAGATCCTGCCTCGCGAGCGATGCTTGCAAAGGAAATGCGGAAGGTGATGTCGGATGAAACGTTGCGCGACATGATGTTGCCGTCGATGTCGGTGTATCCGGATCAAGCCGTTCGCGTTGGTGAATCCTGGGCCAAGACGTTTGACGTGAAGGCCGGTTTCCCGCATCGGGCGAACCACACGATTACGCTGAGCCAGGTCGAGAAGAACATGGCAAAGTTGAACGGCCGGAGTGAAATTGTCCCGTTGGAAGGCGGGTCTACGATGGAATTCCTGGGAATGAAGTTGACCATGGAAATGAAGGGGTTGGAGACCTACGAAGCGTCGATGGATTTGCGAACCGGCATGGTGATGCACCTGGAGGGCACTGGAGAGATGGACGGGCGCATGATGATCAACTTCGACAACATGGACGAGAAAACGAAAGCGCAAATGGGTGGAGCACAGGACCCGTGGGCGGCGCTACTTGCGGGCGGAATGCCGCTGCACGTGAAGATTCATCAGGTTTTCACCTTAAAAAAGGGCGAGCGGAAAAGCCAATAGAACCTGACAGGCCGGTCGGGCCCGGCGCGGGCAACGGAGCGTCGCGCGGTAGAATCGGACAACATGACGAAACACTGGAAATCAAATGCCATCGTGTTTGAAGTCAACGCCCGCGTGTGGCTTGCCGAACTTGCGGCGGGAGCCGGTCGGAGAATCTCGCTAGCTGAAATCCCGGAAGAAGAATTGGATCGCGTCGCCAATCTCGGCGTCGATTTCCTTTGGCTGATGGGTGTTTGGCAGACAGGTTCGGTAGGGAAGCGTATTGCCGCGGAGCATCCGGACCTCCAAACCGAGTATCGCCAGGCACTGCCCGATTTTACGCCGGCGGATGTGATCGGCTCACCGTTCGCCGTGCAAGCGTATGAAGTGGCCGCGGAACTTGGCGGTAGAGAAGCGCTCAAGGTCTTGCGAGAGCGGCTTCTGGCCCGCGACATCGGGTTGATACTCGATTTTGTGCCGAATCACACGGCGCGCGATCATCGGTGGGTATTGGAATACCCCGAATACTACATGAGGGCGGCGGCCGAGATCCCGGGAGAAACCTTCGCGATTCAATACCGCGGTGAGGCGGTACACGTGTTTTTCGGACGCGACCCGTATTTCCCCCCGTGGACCGATACCGCCCAGTTGGATTTGCGGCACCCGGGACTCCGAGCGGCGATGGTGGAAACGTTGCGAAGTATTTCCGAGATCAGCGACGGCGTTCGTTGCGATATGGCGATGCTGGCATTGAGCGACGTCATGGAGAGGACGTGGAGTAGCAGGTTAGGTGCGGCTTGGCACGATGCGCCGGTCAAAGAATATTGGGATGAAGTAATCCGGGAAGTACGTGAGGATTGCGAGGAGTTCTTTTTTCTCGCAGAAGCGTACTGGGGTATGGAGCACCGACTTCAGGAACTCGGCTTTGCGGCGACGTATGACAAGGAATTCTATGATCGAATCATTCACGGCGACTCCGACCGCATAGTGCAGCATTTATGGGCAGATATATCATATCAAAATAAATCACTTCGCTTTTTGGAAAACCATGACGAAAAACGAGTCGCCGGTATTTTCGACTCGTCGAAGCACCAAGCCGCGGCCGTGATCGCTCTAACAATTCCCGGCAGCGTGTTGTTACATGAGGGGCAAATGGAGGGGGCGCAAGTACGTTTGCCGGTGCAACTGCGAAGGCGTCCGCAGGAAATTCTTGATGAGGAGTTGAAAGAATTCTATTCGCGTTTTTTGACTTGGTTGACCGACACGGGATTGCGAGGAGGGGAATGGGCGCAATGTCGTCGTGAACCGGCTTGGGCGGGCGACGAGGGGTTTTTGCATATTGTTGCCCATGAGTGGAAAGTGAACGCGAGGCGGTTTCTGGTAGTTGTCAACTTCTCGGACGCGGAACGCCACGCGCGTGTGATATGGAATCTCTGTAATGGTGATAAAGTAAAAATCATGGACCGGGCCGATGCCAACGAGTACGAGCGTTCGCCCCGCGAGATGGCAGAGGAAGGACTTTATGTCATATTACGACCGTGGGGATATCACTTGCTTGAAGCGGGAGCAGGCGGCGATTAAAATTTGTGCCAAGCCCATATGACGGGTCCGATAATGGCGTCATGTTGGACGTCGAAGACCAGCGGCGGGAAATCCGGATTCTCGGAAAGTAATACGACATGGCTGCCGGAGAGAGTAAGTCGCTTGATCACGACGCCGTCGGCACAGCGGGCGGAGACTATGCGGCCGTTAAGTTCTCGCGGATCGTTGGAAAGCGAAATATCGATTCCGACAATGTCGCCGTCGTGAAGTAGGGGCGACATCGATTCGCCTTTGATGCGTAAGGCACGTTGTTCGCGGCCGTGCCAATGGTCGTAAATCACGGCGAAATCTTCGATGTCGTTATCATTTATGTTGCGTGGATCGCCCGCGGCGGCGGGGTCACTGAGAATTGGAACAGCGCGCAAGAGCCGTTGCGTCTGCTTGAGGGCGGATGACGCGCGAGCGACGATTTTAAGATCGGGGATCGGCAAGGGATCGGCGACAACCTGGCCTCGGCCTGTGAGCAACCAAGCAGGCGATACATTCAATATTACGCATATTTGTGCGAGATATAATCCTCCCGGAACAGAGCGGCCGGTGATCCAACTCCGGACGCTGGCCTCTTTGGCACCGATTGTTTCGGCGAAGCGAACGTTGTTGCCGTCGAAGAAACGGTCTCTGATTTCGCGAATTCGCTTAGCGAACAAGAGAAAGCCCTTTCCGCCGAGAATAAATTATTCTACGATTATTCTTGACGCCCTCGTAATATAATGCGATGCTGTGTCCGGTGCAAATCCTCGGGCGGCGATCGCATTCGAAACTGTACAACGGTCATGTGGGTTCGACAAGTCGAGGAGTATCGGCGCTGTCCTGAGACGAGCGGTGAGAATGCGAGGCGCGATGGAAAGCGCGAACTCGCTTCAATCGAAAGTGGTTCAAGCGTTAGGAGTGGAGGAAATATGGGCCACGACATCAGGAAATGGGTGGAACAATACGTAACGTTGGCGGAAAACGGCGAGTTGCCGCGTTCGTCGGCCGCAAAAATGGAGCATTACTTAAGCAGTGGAACTACAAATCGCGGTGGATACGGAGAGAAGGGGCGCAAGGAGGCACGGCTGGCGCGAATCCTGGAGATCGGACGCGTCGTTGAATACGTACTGCCGGGTGAGCGGGAGCGTCATGTTTACTACTCATTTGTGCGGGAAGGCGGCGCGATCGACATTGTCCAGAGGGCGCGACGGGTCGGGAAAAGTGCGGCCTATCGGTGGGTGTCGAAAATTGAGGCGAAAATCATCAATCATTTGTGGAGGATACGTCGTATCGATGCAAATCGTACGTAAAATATTTGGCGCTGTGTTGTATAAGCGGGATTATTGTGATATAACAACGTCAAGCTCGCAAAAGCCTCAGAGGTTGCGGGCTTTTTTGTGTGATGAGGTTAAAAGTATGTCGCGTATAAGGAGCGAACTGGAAAAGGAATTAGGCATTGTTCCGCAAGCGAGTTTTGGGGAAATCGGGCGAAAATTAGGAATGTCATATCAACAAGTTCAATTCATCTATTATCGCGCTTGGTTCAAAATATTGAAAGAGCTGACGGGGCAAGGCAAGGACGTCGAACATTTGCGGACCCTGATCCCCGCATACTACGTAAAGCGTTTTGGCGGTAGAAACGGACGGACGAAAACCGAGGTGACGAGGGTAGGCAATGAACAAAAACCGAAGCGAGAAAAACCCCCGAATTACGAAGCGACAATTGGCAAGTCGACTGGAACGAGTTGAACAGTGGCTTTCGGAAGGGTGCGGGCGCGAGGTGGCGATCGAGCGATGCGTCGACGAGTGGGGCATCAGCCGCCGGCAAGCGCTACGATACTTGCGTCGCTTTGGGAATCGAGTGGCGAGCAAGTCGCGGGGTGACATGACGGTTGAGTGGCATATCCAGAAAAGGGCGAGCTTGTTTGCGATCGCCGAGCAGGCGGGGAACGTGCGGGATTCCATGGCGATTTTGAAAGATTTGGCGGAATTACAGGGTTTCTATCGCGAGCCGGGCGGTGCGGCAGCCGGGGGATATTACGAAGAGGCGCTGCGTGACGCTTTGGCTCGTTTCCTTCCAACAAGCAAATAGAACGTGTATCGACCTCATAGCGAACAGGCCCGGTTTCACCGGGAATGCCGGCGGTTTGCGACGATCGCAGCCGGAGTGCGTGCGGGAAAGACGCACGCGGCGGCGCGGGAGTTTCTACGCCGAATATATCGGGACCGCGTTGTGAAGAGGGGCGCTCTGCATTACTGGGCGGCTGCGCCTACCTACAGCATCGGAAAGGTGCAACAGCGGGAGTTGTTTACAGCGTTAGGCGGTATGAGCGGCGTTTTGCTTGAGAGTTATCGCAGGGCGGATCGCGAATTGCGGCTGCGCGGTGGCATCACGGTGGATTTCAAGACAACCGAAAGGCCTGAAACCCTCGTGGCGGAGGGGCTGGACGGACTGTGGGTGGACGAGGCGGCGCGGGTGAAGGCGGAGGCGTGGTTGGGTGGGCTGCGGATGCGGCTGACGGATCGCGCCGGTTGGGCGATCTTTTCAACGACGCCGCTTGGGCGAAATTGGTTTTATCGGCATTTGGTCGAGCCCGCGTTGGCGGGTGACGCGGATTATTCTTTCCACACTTGGCCGACCGTGGCCAATGCGGCGATTCAGGGTATGGCTGAAGAGGTGAAGAAAGCGAAACAGCGCTTACCGGAGCCATATTTTCGCCGGGAGTACGAAGCCAGCTTCGACGCATTTGTCGGGCAGATATACAATGATTTTTCGCTTCGCCTTCACGCGGTGGAAGACGATCTAGGGCCGGTGGTGGAAACACGATACGGGGTCGACTGGGGATTTCGTCATCCCGGCGTGATTCTGGTCATGCAACGCTGTTGCGGGGATGAGCGCTGGTGCGTGGCGGCCGAGGAAGTGCATCGCGGCGTGCTCGTTGCCGGGGCCGGCTCGCGCACGTGGGTAAGCATTGCGAAGCGATTGGTTGAACAATACGGGCAAGGGATTTTCTATTGCGACCCAAGTGCGCCGGGAAGCATTCAAGCATTTCGACAAGCGGGTCTGGCGGCGCGTGCGGCGAACAATGATGTGTTGGCGGGAATTCAACGGGTAGCGGGTCTACTGGCTCCGCGCGACGGGCACGTGGGTTTGGTCATCCATCGGCGTTGCACGGAAACGATTCGTGAAATGACCAGCTATCGCTGGGATGAACACGGAACGGGCGAGATACCCAGAAAAGAAGACGATCACACCTGCGACGCGCTTCGTTACGCGTTGCACACGACCCGGCACCAGCCGGCGTTTTGGTAGGAACACAGCATGACATGGGAGCCACACTTTGCGGTATGGCGCATTTTCTTTGCGCTACTCCAATTCGAAATATCGAGCTGCAATTAGTCTGCGAGGCCGCCACGGGCGGCGTGGGAAATTAATTCATTAAACAGAAATACTGAGGTGAATGGATGGCTGACGAGCCTCAAACGGAATCGACCGGTTCCATACCGGGTAGTTTGCGCGAAGCGCTGCAGATGTTTCCTCATTTGCGAGAGGAATATAACCGAACGTTTGCCAAGCGCCTTGCGGAAAAGACGGCCGAAAGTCGGGAGGCGCTGGAGCAAGCGGAACGCGACTTGGCCGAGACGCGACAGGAAACTGAAGAGCAAACGAGAAAACACGTCGCGGACATGGAGAACGTATCGGGGGAATTCCGGCAGTACCGGGTCGACCACGAAATCGCGGCGGCACTGCGTAAAGCCGGGGTCATTGAAAGGCTTCACCCCGTGGCCATGGCTGTGCTGAAGAAGCACAAAATCGAAATCGCCACAGGCGACGACGGTAATCAGGAAATCATCACAATCAATGATCGACCGTTGGATGAGGCGTTGGCGGACCAACACTTCATTCCGGACGAGCTACGTAACGCCCCGGCGGGCGGCGGGACGGGAGCGCGTGGATCGGATCCGGCCCAAACCAAGGGTGGGTTCGAATGGGCGCGCGCCGTCGTCAATTCCGGTGAATACCGGCAGCTTGAGCCGGCGGTGAAGCGAACGGTCAATGAAGCGCTTCACAGCGGTCGACGTGGAAAGGAATAGAAATGGCCTCGGGCACTTTGACTACGACAACGCACGAAGAATTCGTTCCGGAAATCTGGTCGGCGCAAACGATTGACGCGTACGAAAAGAACTTGGTGATTGCCGGTCTGCTTGAGAACTGGAATCCGTTGTTCGCCGGGGGCGGCGATACGGCGTTGATTCCGGTGTTCAAGAACCTTCAGCGAACCGACGTGCAGGACATTCCGGAAACCAAACAGGCATTGTTCGATCCGCAGCTTACCGACGCAGCGAGCGTGGAGTTGGCCATTGATCGGAAGAAGTACGCAAGCGTGGAGATTTCCGATCCGCTGTTGGTTTTTGCGAATCAGGATCTGATCGGCAAATACACGGCGAAGCTCGGATACGCGCTGGCGGAGTACGTGGACTACGACATGGCGCAAATCTACTCCAGTTCGGCCCATTCGGCGGTGGATTTGACGGGTTTGGACGCCAAGTCCGACGCCGACATCATCGACGCGCTCAATACGGCGGTGCGGTATTTCGACGACCAGGATCTGCCGCAGGAGGGCAGGGCGTTCGTGCTCAATCCGAAATTGTATGCGGCGATTCGAGCGACCGACCAGTTCAGTTCGGCTGACTTCACGGGCAGCCAGGCGATGACGACCGGCGTGTTGGGCAGCATTTTCGGCGTGCCGGTGTATATGTCGACGAGTCTGCGCACGACGAGCGTCAGCGGCAGCGACGTGACGCATTGTCTGTTGCTGCATCGCGAAGCGGTCGCCTGGGCGGACCCGCAGCCGATCACGACGAAATTGGCGGGTTCGGACGGTCGTTTCGTGCATGCGCAGGTTACGGCGACGATCTACTACGGCTGGATCTCGGCTCCTCACGACGGCACGAACAACTACGGCGTCGTCGATATCCAAGTCTCCTAACTTGTCTCACTCCCACCCCCAGCCGGGGCGGTGCGGCATTGCGCCGTGCCGCCCCACCTTCCGAAAAGATGAATAGGATACTTGCCGTTGGGCCGGACGGGACGCGTCGACGCCTGCGCCAACGACAGTTTGCGCGAGCCGAACACCGCGGCTGGCGACGAGTCGACGATGAGCCGCTGAAAGGCGGCGAACCAGGCAGACCGATCGTTACGCACGTAATCCCGTGGGACCTCACGACGGGCGGCATACAGCGGATGGTCAGTCAGTGGTGTCAACACACGGGTCTTGAGTGGGACGTTCATGTTGTCAGCCCGGGAATAAGGGGGGCCTACGAGTTTCCGAACGCGACGGTCCATCCGGGCCTATCGGATGACGCATGCCGGTCGTTTCTCGACGAGACGGCGCCGGACTTGTTGGTGCACCACGGGCCGTCGGTGATCTATGGACGATTTACGGATTGTCCGGTCGTGTGGGTCGTCCATAACGAACTGGTTTTCGCCGATGCGAAGCCCACGTGGTGCCGGCCACGCGCGATTTTGTCGAACTATCCACCGGACAACCTGGGACCGAACTGGCAGGCGGCGGAAATCACGGCGATTCCGCTTGGCGTCGATCTGTCGGTTTTTCGTCCCCGTCGTTTGATTGCCGGGATCGCGGGACGCGTCTCGCCGGAAAAGATACCGCCGGCGTTTATCGACGCGCTTTTGGCGTGGGGCAATCCGGATAGGCGGTGGACGGTTCGTTTTGTCGGCATGGGCTTGGCGAACAGCTACCAGAGCGTACTCGAAAAGCGAGTCAGCGATGTCGATTGGATTGAATTCGCCGGTGACGTGCCGCCGTCCGATATGCCCGAACACTATCAGGCGATGGACGTGCTCATGGTGCCGTCAATTCGTGAAAGCGGCAGCTATGTGATCGTCGAGGCGCTTGCGTGCGGCGTGCCGGTCGTAGCGCGTCGCGTGGGCGGCGTGCCCTTCAATACCAATGGCGCCGCTCCCCTCGTTGATGAGGACCAAGGGTTCATCAAGTACTTAAACGACACCGGGTGCGAACACGGATCGCGGGTCACGGCGGCGCGAGAAATTGTAGAGGCTGAGACGCGGCACGACATCGGCGAACACGTTCGTCACCACGACGCGGAATACCGGCGGGCATTGAGTTGGCCGGACTTCGACGTCTTGATGCCCGTTCGCGATACGCCGGCAAACTGGTTGCGCGCGGCTTTCTTTTCTGTGTACGAGCAATCGCATCGGCCGCGGATGATCGTCCTGGTGGATGACGGAAGCACGGATCCGGAAACGATCCAGACCTTGGACGGTTTGGTGCGACGGCCACACGTAACGTTGCTTCGATTCGCTAAGAATCGAGGTATTGCCGAAGCCCTGAACGAAGGATTGCGGCATTGCGCATCGGATTTCGTGGCGCGTATGGACGCCGACGATCTATCGATGCCCCAGCGATTCGCGAAACAGGCTCGTCATTTGGCGCGTCACTCCGATGTGGATGTGTTGGGCGGGCAGATCGAGTGGTTCGACAGGTCGGGGCAGACACACCATCCGGCGATTGTGACGGCAAACCAAGCCGCGCGATCCAATTGGTTTCTAAATCACCCCACGGTTGTGTTTCGCCGTTCGTGCGTGCTCGACGTCGGAGGTTATCCGGATGAGCCCGTCGCGCAGGATTTTGCGCTGTGGCTCAAGCTGCTGAAGCGAGGCGCGGTGATCCACAACCTACCGGAACCGTTGGTGCGTTATCGCGTTCACGACGGCCAACTGACGGCACGAGGCGAACACGCATCCGCCGTCAACAAAATCAGAAGAGAGCGACATGGATAGAAACACTGTGCAGACCGTTCACGCCGAATACCGCGAACACGTTTCACTTTGGGAATTGTGGCGCAACGCTTACTTCGGCGGGCGGGCCTACGTCCAGCGGGCGCTGGAATCCCACCGTTTAGAAAATGCGCGCGACTTCTCGCGTCGTTTGAGCCGCGCCACGTTGCTCAATTATGTGCGGCCGATTTGCGATACGTACGCGAATTATCTCTTTCGGCCGGCGTGGGAGTTACGCGTGCCCCCAATGGGTCGGGCGCTGCTTCGTGATGCGGACCGACGCGGCACATCACTGCTCGATTTCATGAAGGGGCTCATGCCGCTCACGGCGGCGGTCGGCTTTTGCGTGATCGGGATCGACGAGCCGCCGATGCCGGACGGCACGGTACCGCGAAACAAAGCCGCGCGAGACGCTTTGGGCGTTCGGCCGTATCTGTATTACGTGGCGCCGATGGACCTTTTGAATTGGCAGGCCGATGCAGATGGCCGCTTCACGTTCGCATTGGTTCGTGAATCAAGGTGGCCGGGCACCGGGAGTCCGGGACGCGGCGGCAGACCGGAAACGGGTGTCTATCGCGCATGGACGCCGGACGAATGCACCGTTGTAGACGGCAACGGCGAAGTGCTGGCTCGTTACGAGAACCGGACGGGCGAGGTGCCGCTGGTGTCGTTGCAGTATCGCGACGTCGGCGATCCGGTGATCGGGCAGGGCTTGGGGCAGGACCTCGAGCCCGTGCAAGCGCACATTTTGAACGTCGCATCGTTGCTTTCGGAGATCTTCTTCCGTCAAACGTTCTCCCAATTAGTAGCGGAGGGAAGCGCGGAGGAATACGGCGAGCAAGGCGACATATCGCGGTTGGGTACGGCAAGCATCTTTCTTTATCCCGAAGGCCGATCGGCGTCGCAGTACATCAGCCCGGACGCCACGCAGGCCGAGTTGTTGATGAGCGAGATCGACCGGTCCATTGATGAGATTTACCGCTTGGCGAATTTGACGCGCGGCAGTGTGCGGGAGGGGCGCCAACAGAGCGGCATCAGCAAGGCGTTCGACTTTCTCGATACCAATCAGGCGCTGGCTGATGTTGGCCGCAACGTGGCTTCAGCGGCGACCAACGCTTTACGGATTGCCGGTTTGTGGGCCGGTTGGCCGACCGATGAGATCGTCGTCCGCCCGCCGGTGGATTACGGCATCGTGGATCTGGACGGCGACATCGATCGATTGAAAGCCTTGGTGGACGCTGGAGCGGACGAGTCATTGGTCAAGGCGATTCAGGAAAGAATTGCCGCAACGATGTTTCCCGACCACACAAAGGCAAGCAGCGGAAAGGGAGCGAGATGAGTCTGAATGCTGTCCTGGGACATAGGCAACAAAGCGCATTTCTGGAAGTTACGGACGCGTTGGATCAAGTCGCGAATTTGCTGGTTGGCGCACGCAAAACAGAGTGGGAGGCGGGCAGCCTAGCCGAACGAGTCGCGGCGATTCAAACGGTCGCCGCGGAAATGAACAGCTTGGCGTGGCGTGGCGAGCCGCTGTTTGAATACCAGCCGTTTTCGTTGCCGACCGACGAGGTTTGCCGCACGTGGTCCTTTTCCGTCAACGAGGACGGTGAGACGACGAGCTTCACCAACGATTCCCTGAATGAAGCGGAGTATCGCTTGGTGGAAGGTGCGGTGCACTTGGCCCGCGACGATTACGAAGATTACGGGGATGCGGCCAGGATTACAGCGTACGAGCAGGCAAGCAGCACGTTTTCCCTTGGCGAGGGTTTCACGGACTCGTTGGCGAGTCGCTCGGTGATCGTCGTTTCAGCCGTGCCGCTGGCGATTCGACGCGCCGTCGCCATTCAAGCTGTTGAGATGTTGATGTGTCGCGATGCGCACGAACTTGCGAAGCAAGTGCTGCAAGGGCGAACCACGACGAGCGGCGAACCGGGCTCGGCGCAGACGCTGAGAAACGTGGGCGGTCAAGCCGTCTGGCATCCGGAGGCGCTGTGGTTGGTGCGGCCCTATTTGAAGAAACAGATTCGCGCGGAGCGTGAGTGATGAGTCTCGTCAGCGCCTTAGAAGCACTGGGTACCGAGATTGACCGTTGCCTCGGCTTAGTCGACGGTTCAGCGCCGTTTCGCAACGCGATCGCGACAATTCACGAAGGACCGCTCCGCCAGGAGGACATTGCGAGTCGAGGCTTCCCGGCGGTCGGTTACCAGGTCGTGGAAGCCAAACGCACGGCGGCGGTCACGGGTCGCATCCGAATGAGCGTCAGTGTTCGATTCTCTCTGTTCGCCAACGCGAGTCGAAGTGTCGATGCAAACGATGGCGTTCTTTCATTGGCCGCGGATGTAGAAACAGCGTTGATGCGCGAGTGGAAAAACGGGACCAGTGCCGACAACCTTAGTACCGCTTGCGCAGCGGATTTCATCTTGTGGCAATTCGACAAGCTCGGCCGAGTAAAGCACTCACCGCAAAAACGATCAACGGCTCACGCTTTTGATTTATGGATGACCGCCGTGCTGCATCGGCCTTTCGACCAACCTTGACGAGCAAGGAGTAGCCTAATATGGCAATACAAACCGATTATACTCAAATCGGATTTTCCGTGGCAGAGAGTGCCTTCGGGACGGCGGCAGAACTCGCCGCGACCGACGCATTCAGGTTTACCGACCTGACAATCACCCCAAATGAAGAGCGGCTCGGTCGAAACGACGTGCGGCCCGGCAGTCGTAGCAAAGAGGCTTCGATCACCGGCAAACGGTCCGTGGAAGGTGCGTTCACTATCGACGATGCGCCGTCCGGCACGGTCGGCACGGTAGTGGATATCGACCCGCTTTACCTAACCGCGTACGGCAAGGCAACCAACGCCGGGACGTACACCGTTCAGGCGGCACCCGCGCCCTCTACCACCGGTTGCACCGTAAACGATTCGACCGGGTTGAGCATTGGCGACCTGGTTAGCGTGCCGTGTGCGGACGAAAACGGCGTATCCGTCGCCATCGCGGTGTGCATCAGCAATATCGCGACGAACGCGCTGACGTGGGCACCGGCCCTGCCGAACACGCCTGCCGCCGCCGCCACGATCCGCAGCGGCATTCAGTACAGCCTGAGCGCGGCGAACACGGCAAGCGCGACGGTGTACAAGTACTACGGCATCGATTCGGCCAACTACCACGCCGATCTCGTGGAATGCGCCGCCGGCGTGGTCGTCGGCAAGTGGGAATACGATATCGATCCGGGCGGGCTGGCGGTCGTGGCCGCTTCGTTCGCGGCAAAAGATTTGGCCCGCTTTATGGCGATGGGCGTCAATGAGGATGTCGCCGCCGACGAAACCGATTGGGATGTTGACGATTGCCTGAGCGAGATCCACACGGCAGGGCGTTGCACATTCATCATGGGTACCGACGCCGTCTCGGATGAGACGGTCATCTGTACGGCGACCGACAGCAACAACGACATCGTGACCGTATCGCGCAACGCAAACGGCGCAGGGGCCGGGACTTACGACGCCGATGATTCGATGTATCCGTTCTACCCCGGTGCGACCACGGGCGGATCCGCCGTCGCCGGCATTTTGGGAAGAATCTACTTCGGTGGCACCAAGTACGACATCACGGCTGCGAAGGTCACTCATGTCGAGGGCAAGGCGCTGCGTACCGACACGTTCGGCGATGCGACGGCAACCGGTATCGTAAGCGCGGCACAGCGCGAAGTGACCGTCGAACTCACCGGCTATCTCACTAGTGATGAAGACCGGTGGCAAATTGCCGACCGTAAGACTGCCACGGCGGTTTGGGTTCAAGCCGGTACGACGCAGGGCTCGATTCATGCGTGGTATCTGCCGACCGTCGAGTTCGATATGCCTGCCATTTCCGGTGCCAAGGGCGAAGAAATTCCGTTGACGCTACGCGGCGCGGCGTATGCCCCGACCGGTTCGCCGGAAACTGAACTGCGGCATGCGTATCTGTAAGGGGAAGACGTATGGCCATTGATATTCGGCTCGAGATTAGAGTCAAGGATGGATCCGGTCGCGAGATTTCCAGCCCGCAAACGGTGCGAGTCGCTGCGGGGCCGGCTCCCTCGGCATCGCGTCGGTACCAGGGGCCATACTACGGCGCGGCGACACGGTCGGGATCGAGTGCCGGCGGCGCGAATACCGGCGCGAACACCCGAGAGGAATTGGCGCAAGCTCTCGAATTGCAGCGAAGATGGAAAGCCGAAGCCGTTGCGACACGTGTGGTGTATCGAGGCCTGGAAGCGTCGATCGGTACAATCGGTGACGGCATTGCGGGACAACTGGTGGACGGAACCTATGATTGGGAGCGCGCCTGGAAACGGGTGATGAAGCAGATCATCGCGGCGTCAATCAAGTTGGCGGCGATGAAGGCCATCTTTGGTGGTTTGAGTGCAGGGACATCGGGCGGATCGGGCCTCTTAGGAATATTGGTTGGCTCTTTTCACCGCGGCGGGTTGGTTTCGAATTGGCCGCGGCACCATAGCGGCGTGCTGAGTCGCAACGAACATCCGGCAATTTTGCAGCGCGGCGAATTCGTCGTTCGGCGGGAGGCGGCACATTCTATCGGGCACGGCCGCCTTCAGGAAATGAACCGCACCGGCCAACCGCCGTCCGCCCCGATCATGAACGTGACGCTCCACTACCAAGGTGCCGGAAAGCGTCATGACGCCCGCCAATTGGCGAACATGTTGGAAGAAGAAATGTGGTCGCGTTTTCAACGACGCTATCGACGCGGTTTCAGGTGGGATTAAGCCTGATCGAGGAGAGGCAATGGGTATTCGACTGAAGGCAATCGACGAAAAGGAACTTGTACCTTTCGTGCCGCAGTTCGGGGGCGAAGCGGAGAAGAAAGCTGGAAACCCGGACTACGCGGCGTTGACTTTTCATTTGCGTCGCATGACCGAAAGGGAGGCGGAAGCCTATCGTGAGGTCACCGTAACCGAAGCCGGGCAAGTGGAAATTAACCAGGAAGACTGCGCGCGCATCGTGTTTGCGCATGCCGCGCAAATCGAGAACCTTTCCCTGGTCGGCAGCGACGGGAAACGGATAGAGGTGGACAACGGCGAGAGGTTGCGGACCCATCGCGATCAACTTCCGGCAACGACGAAGCATCTTTTTGCTGAGGTAGCGCTGCACTTGATCAACATGTCCGGCATATCTGAGGAAGAAGAAAAAAACTGAGGCTGGCCGCGTGGCTTATGGTCGGTGACGATCGCGGCTCGCGGCCGATAGCGAATTGGAACTGCAATGACTGTTCGGCCGACGATCGACGACAGAGGAACTGCGACGGAGAATCGAATCCTCGGTTTCGAGTTGCAGTCGGCCAGGGGCGAAGCGGCTTTGTGTTGCGTCGATGTCCCTATGCGGAAGTGACCCCGTTTACCCGGTATGTTTTGAAGCACTACGTGCGGCTTCTCGATCGAAATCTTCTGCCAAGAGCCGGAGGAACCGACGACCAAGACGCGCGCCTGATGGCGGCATTCGACGTGCTCGATCGTGAGCTGCAGCGTCTATGTTAAGCGTCGTTTGACGCTTCACGTCGAGAATGTATCGAAGTCACGCAGAGAATTCCCAAAGGAAAAAGCGAATACATGGCAACCAACGGTTACACCTACACACGCGGTCACAAGACGACCGCCGTGCCCGCGTTCGTTGACGCCCTCCTAGAGGGTAGTAACGACATTCAGGATGCGTGCGAGTGGACGGATAACAGTGATGTTGTCATAGCCTACGCGACCGCCGCCGATGTCGTTATCCTCAACAGCACCGACGCGGTACAGGTAGCGTTTGCCGCGCTCGCGGGCGGCTTCAATTCCGTGGTCAAGGTGGGCGATTACCTCTACATGGGAACCGACGCGGCGGGCGTCTACCGGCTCGATATCAGCGGTCTCGATTTTCAAGCGGCATCTGGCGACGAAACGCCGGGCGCATGGGCCGCGTACCTCGACAGCGGCACCGCCCCCGCGCTGAATGCGGATAACGTCTACGATATCCACGGCTGGACTGCCAGCGATACCGACGAATACCTTGCCGTGCTGTGTCACAAAGACGACGGCGGATTCGATACCTCCTACCTCACGGTGGTGAACATCACCGACGCCGTGGCCTATGACAGCGGCGATCACGCCGCTACCGCGTTCGCTCAGGGCTGCGTTGACGGCAAGGTCTACGTTATCGACGGCGATCATATCAATACGTACTACGATCTCGAATCGGTTGCCGCTGACAGCTTTTTGATGGATATCACGGCGGGCGGATCGTGGGCCGATGATTTTGAGGATAACAGCATCCAAGGCTGGCGTGATTGGACCGATGGTGACGCGGGAAGCGGCACACTCGAGCAAAACCAACGGGCCGAAATCAGCGTCAAGACGACGGCAGACGATACGGACAAACAGACCACGCTTGCCCGCACGGGCCGGTGGTCTGGCGATTTCGACTGGCAGACCTGGATACAGATTCCGTCGTGGCCAACTATCGACGCAAACGACCGCACCGTGTGGGTTGACGTTATTGCCTACGAGCCCGCCTACGCGGTCTATGCCTACATGCGCTTTCGTGTCGAGCGGCGCGCGGGCGTGACCTATTACGAGTGGGTCTGGAATTCATCGGCCGGCGGCGGCGGCTCCAGCAGTGAGGTGTCCGCGATTAGCAAGGCGTGGTTCCGTATCTCTCGCAGCGGCGGGGATATCTCGGTCGGCTACAGCACACACGACGGCAGCCCCCCGGTCTCGTTCACAACCAAGGCGACATTCTCCGAGCTATCAGCGGCGCGAATGCAATTCGCCATTCGCGTGCAAAGCGACGTGCTTGACGATTGCACTGAAGGGGACTGGACCCAAACCGTCTACGCGCTTGAGCAAATCTGGGACAGCGCCCCCGAAGTTTATGACACGTCGGCATCGGTCGCCATTACCGGCGCGGCGGTCGCGTATGACACGAGCGTAGCCGAAACCGCGACCCTGTTCTTTGTCAACGACGGCGATCTCTACGCGGTCGATACCGACGAAACGACAGAGGGTAGCAGCGAATGCGACGGCACGATTGACCTATTAGCCAGCGGCTCCTACGAGTACCTTGCGTGCTCCGCCGATGCGGCGTGGGATGGTATATCGAACCAGGGCGGATACGTAGCGGCATCCGACGCGGGCGGCATTGATTACTACGATATGACATCCGGGGAAGGCGTGTGTGCCGTTATCGCCGAATTGTCAACCACAAGCGGACAGCCAATGGTTGACAATGACGTGCAGGTTATCGAGTGGTGCACTTCGTTTGTGTACGGCACGGACGGCGGCGGCGGCTGGATTGACGTGGACGTAACCGCGCCCGTGGCGGCTGATATCTACTTCCCGCAAGTCGAGCAATACCAAGTCCTGCTTGGCTGGGATGTGCCGACTGACACCGATTATGACCACACCTATCTGAAACGCCGCGTAGACGCAGGTGCGTGGTCTGAATGGAAAACAACCACGTGGGGAACCGGGGACCGTGTCGAATTCAGCGGTAACGAGAACGGCCTTCTCGACAACTCGCTAACCGGTGTGCCGCTCGCCGATGACGGCGTGTACGAATACGCCGTGATTCACGTGGATGAAGCGGGCAACGAAAGCGACGGTAAAAACGACGCTGGCGACTACGCCACGGCGTACATTGACCAACCGATCATCACGCTCGTTTCGATTGAGGCGGGCGCGGCATCCTACGCGGGCAACGGCGTGTCGGTGCAGGTTGCGGCGAACACCGGCGCTGATACCGGCAACGTGACAATCGACGGCTCAAGCGTTGGGCTCGACAAATACATGATCCGCGTCCGGGAAGCCGGGCAAGCGTGGGGAAAGTGGGCGCTGTTCTCACCGTCCACCGACTACCCTGTCGCACTCACGAATACCGAAGATACCAAGACGGTAGAGGCCCAACTCCGCACCGAAGGCGGGATCACATCCACCGTGTCGAGCGATACGATCTACATCGGCACGGCCCTATCGACGCTCACCACGTCCGATGTTGAGAAGTTCATTATCGCGGGCCCGTTCCGAAGCGATGACAGCGACGTGACGAAGTCCGCATATTGGAGCAGTAGCGGGGTTGCTGAAACCAGTGCCAGCGATTCCGACTTTCCGCTTGCCAACATGCAGGACCCGCGCCTTGGCGTGAAAACAGCGATTGACCTACCCAACGTGATAAACGCGGGCGGGTACGTATATGTCAAATTCGACCTTGGCGCGGGAACGTATGACCCGGAATACGTCGCCATCGGCGGCCATAACCTGGACCTGCTCAACACCGATGATTGTGACGTCACCATTGGTATAAGCACAAACGGTGTCGCTTGGAATGATTACAACATCGATGCGTTGGTCGATTATGACACGCGCGACGCCTATGACACTAAGTGGATTTTCCTCTACATTGACGCCGGGGCGATAAGCACAATCCGGTACGTGCGGCTCAAGGTATCGTTTACGAATCCGGCGGGCGGCACGTATCCGTGGGCGCATTATGACCCGTCCGGGGCGTACCCGACTCAATTGGAAATCGGGCGGTTCATCGTCGCGTGCCATAGCGACATCACACAGCCCACGTTCAACTTCCAGGACAACGTGAGATTCGGCCCGGCGCTGGTTGGCCAAAAGCACCAAACGCTGGGGGCGCGATACGCCGCAAACCAGAAGGCACCGATGCGGCTGGAAATGAGCGTGCAAGGATTCAGCAACAGCGAACGCAACCTCGTGACGGCTCAGTACCTCAACATGAAGGGTACCGACCCGATCCTGTTATTTGTGATACCAGACCGCATCCCGACAGCAGCGACAACGGTGACGGACTCGTATCCGGGCAAGCTGAAGCTCGCCTATTATATGTGGTTCGATAACACCGAACTCATGTGGCAGCCAACCACGGGCCGCTGTGACCAATGGGACGCGGCGCTAACGTTCACCGAATGCGTGGATGATTCGAGGTAACCATGCACGACGTTTGGGACCTGTACATCACACAAACGGACGGCTCCGAGTTTCACCACACAACCGGCGCGGTGGTGATTGGCCAAGTAAACCAGTGCATGGACGAAGGCCGGGATATCACATTTTCCGAAAACGCTAACGGCTTCTATATGACGTGGCGTTTCCCCGCGCGGAGCATTCGGCGTGTGCTGACAGCCGCGCATATAAACCAGTCCAGGCGGGACGCAACCGAGGGAGATTGACAATGGATCACCGTGTAACTATCGGTCGCTACCGTGGCGACACCGGGTGCAAGGGCTGGGTTGAAACCGGCCGCTGGATTATGTTTGAAATGGATGACGGCACGCTCTGCGTTGCCAACAGGCGAAGCGCGACCGGCGCGGTCATCGGAGACATCACCGTCATTCCGCCGAAGTCGAAAGCGGCGTAGGGCGCTCGCAACGTTGGATGGTCCCATTGACCATCGGCCGCGTCGCTCGCGGTAATGTAGTTGCGTCGGTATGGGGGCGTCCGAACGGCGGCGTTGTCGCCAAGTAGGAGCCCCGCTTTTTATCCCAGCATCGAACTATTCGGAAACTCCTAACAGCTGCCCCAGCCCCCGGTGAATGTCCGCTCCACGAATTACCCGTACATATCAGCATGTAAGGTGACACCATGCCCGAACCGAAGCCCTACCGGATCGTCGTCACCGATGCGAACGGCACGACGGCGGCCGCGCTTCTCGATTGCCCCGATATCTATGACGTGGCCCGCGCCGCTTATCCTTTTTTCGGCGGCGTTATCAAGCCGGTGAGAATCGAGGTTGAGCTATTCCCAGCGGAGCGCGGGAAGAAATCGAAACGCTAACTTGGAGGATTCCATGAATCTCGAATTCCTGAAAAAGTTTCTCTCTCGCAAGCTCGGCACGGCGGGCGCGGCTATCGCCATTCTCGCGGCGATCCCGACACCCGACCCGATCACCAACGGCATCCGTATCGCGGCAATTGCCGCCGTGGCTATCGGCTACATGGTGAGCAACGCGATCAAGAAGCCCGCCCCCACGCCGTCTGCCAGCTACTACGATGAGGATATGTACGATGCGTAAAATCGACTGGTTGGTAGTCCACACTGCCGCCGCCGACATCCCCGGCGTCAACGCTAGGACGATCCGGGCTTGGCACCGTCAACGCGGTTGGTCTGATATCGGCTACCACTATGTTATTTGTGACGACGGCGAAATCGAAACGGGCCGTCCTATCGAGCGGCCGGGCGCGCACGCACGCGGCCTCAACACTAACTCTATCGGCGTTTGTGTGACCGGCCACGGTGACAAGCGCGACTTCAACGGGGCGCAATACGCCAGCCTGTACCGGCTGCTTGTCCGCCTCTGCTACGAATACGATATCGAGGCGGTGTACGTCATCGGTCACCGCGAAATTGCCACGTTGGCGGACGCTCCGGACCCGCACAAAACATGCCCCGGCAACGAGGTCGATATGTGTGACATTCGCTCCATGGTAGCCGCGAAACTCGTAGAGGCCTAATGACCACATCCGTTGACTATACCGGCGTCACCGTCAACTATCAGCTATTGATACGCATGACGGCCTTGCTCGGACCCTACAAAGACACGTACCGCCTCTGTGTGGGCCGCACGGCTCACGTCTCAGGCGGTAGCTATGCCGGGACCTACCACGGACTAGCGACGGGTGAGGCTCGCCTTGACGAAGGGGTCGGGACAAAACCGTTCCCTGAATTGCGCCTTCCAGAGTTTACGTTCGCATACGCCCGCGAAGATCAAGACCGATACACGGGCGATATGACCGACTGGCTGCACAATTGCAAGGATAGCGACACGACGGTTTATGTGTACGTATATGAGGTAATAGCGGGCGCGAATCCGGATGATGACGATCTCGTTTTTCTCGGCTTCATTGCTAACGGCGGCGTCACGATTCAGGGCGACCAAGTGGGCATCCGAGCCGACACGCTGCTATCGCACTACGATTTCGAATTGCCGCGCCTCACCTTTGAGGATGTGTACGAGTACGATGATGGAGGCATTTACGTTGGGCGATTGGATCAATCCATTTGGAGTGACTACATCCCGATCCTCTACGGAGATTGGACCGATCAAGCGAGTGAGTTTGCGATCCCCGGCTTTGTGATCGATCACCGGCCCAACCAAAACCTTGTAGCTCGCATCTGCTATCCGAATGATGAAGGTGTCGGTTCCGGGATTGCGTCAATTACCGGCTTATGCCGTTGGACGTGTTCGGGTGGCGACTCTAAGGAAGCATCCGTTGCCGACGTGGAAAACGTCAATTACAGCATCACGGACGCCAGCCTAACGGCGGGCTCATTCACCGCGTTCAACTCGTATAGGGATAACGAGTCAACGTTCACACAAGGCGACCGCTTGACGTCTCAATTATGCTCCGGCAATACGGACGGTGACGGCGATCTACTTGAAAACCCCGCCCTGATTATCCAGGACCTTCTTCTTAGTTATTGCGGCTTGTCGAGTGCCAACGTGGATGCAGTACAGTTCGCCCTTGCGGCGTCGAAAATCCCGTACAAATTCAGGGGATATATTGACAAACGCGAGAAGGCTATCAGCAAAATAATCGCTGACATCTGCCGGGACGCCGGTCTCATTCTCACGGTCGATACGAACAATGACATCACAATCGCCCGGCACAAACTGTACCATTGGACAACTTCACGCGCCGCGTTGTTATCGCTAAACGGCCACAGGGTAGACCACTCGCAGCAAATCACGCCACGCCCCGAAGATTGGCACTATGACGGCATCCGCTTGAAGTACGGCTACCACCCGGCAACCGACACATTCCGCAAGACGGCCACGGCTGGCAGCACCGATTATGACGATGATAAGATTCTCGAAATTGAATCCCGTTGGATATGGCGCGACGTGGACGCGGCGGATATCTTAGACCAATGGTATCGGGCGCTGTTCACCTCGTACCCTACGATGCTGTCGTGCGATATCCCCATGCGCCTAGACGTTGGCTTGAAGAGTTGCGTGTCTTGGAGCGGTGACGGCTTCTCTAGCCGCGTGTTTTACGTGCTACGTTCGGCCCGTAATTGGGCCGGGTGTAGTAGTCAGATCACGGCGGTTGACTCACAGCTTGACCTCCATCGCGGACAGTGGATGGACACGGGCGCTCCTGCGTTTGGCGCTGCTACCGACGCACAGAAGCAAACCAATGGCTTCTGGTATGACACCAAATACTCCAGCTGGAGTCACGACTAATGGACATAGCCGATATCATCCACGCCTCCCTCACAATCGGCGGGTTGGCGATGGTTATCATTGCGCTCATTTACATTGACCGCCGAAACACACCGGTGTGATAAATGATTTTCTCAGCTACCAACTGTATCGCCGCGCCGCTCAAGCGACTGCGCAGCGACACGCGGGTGGACGGAACTTTTTGAACCGCTGTTGAAGCGGGAAGGGATACAGTAAATGGCCTACGAAGATGCGAACGGAAACGCCTATTCGTCGGAAACCGTATCCAGCGGCGACCCGACCCTTGCATCGGATTACAATGCCCTTGTCGAGACGGACCTATTCCAGTTGCGGACAAAGGCGTCCTACCTCGGGTCCACCGAAAACCTATGGACGCGCCATACGCCGCAATACTGCCAAAGCCACCCACACACCGGATCGTTCTACCACATCCCGTTTTTGGCGCTAGACGCGGGGAGTGCAACGTATGATGGGTGTACGATAATCGACCTCTCGGACTATAGCCTCGCCGTTCCCACGTCTGCCCGTGTCGATTGGACGCGGCGGTGGATATATGTCCGCATGTGCGGCAAGGTCAATATCGCTGCGCTCGGAGCGAGTGAAATATGGCCGGGCGATTCCGAGGGTAACGACGCGGGGAGCGGGGACGACGACCTCGTATATTTCCCCCGCGACGGCAACCTCTCAAGCCACGCCTACAGCGCAGACACGTTCTCGCTCACAATCGACACAGGCGCACTGTTTTCCGTCATGTTCGGCTGGTTTTCGGGTGACGCTAGCGCGGCGCATGATAAGGACGTGGCGGTATCGTACGGGGCTAACGACCTGTATACGTACAGCCTGTCATTTAGTGGGGATGAGCTACAAATTGAGGTCGCGAAAACCGGCATAGGTGCCGCCACCGACCTGAGTGTAATCAGCCTTGATATCGCCACATCACCACAGAGTTATTCGCCCTAGAGGTTGAGGCAATAGTCCAGGTATTGGCACGCATTGCCGGGGAACAACTCCGCCATAATTAGGTAGTTAGCGAAGCACGCCCATGTTTCCACCGTGCCGTATCCAAATGGGGGACACTCAGTCCACCAATCAAAACAGTCAAGGATGATTTCACACGCGGCGTCTTCAGTGAACCAGTCATCCGCGCCTGCGTCTGTCAGATCATCGTCATCATCATCACCGCCGCTGTCGTCATCGGACGCCCCGGCGTCATCATCGTCATCGCCGCCGCACGCGACGGCCGACGCTACGAGAAAGGTTATGAGGAAAGAAAGCAAAAACGCGCGGTAAACCAGAGAGCGTGGCATGGAGGTATCCTCCGCGTTGAGTCGTTATTTTGTGTCGTCTCAAAGCATTTGCCGTGCCAAAGCGTAAAAATAAGTAAAAACAAAGGGATAGCGCGGTGCGGGAGAGGGCGGTGTCTGATTTCCGGAATGTGACGTTCGATTTCTGGAAACGGCTGAAAGGATGCAAATGACGAATCCCAAGGACGAACACAATCACAACGGCCTGTATTTGCGTAAGGCGGAGTGTAAGCTCGTGCGTGAATCGATGGAGAGGGAAATGGCGCATATCAAAGAAGACGTTAGGGACGTAAAAAAGACGTTCGATAAAATTATTTGGGTATTGCTGGCCGGATTCGCCGTGAACCTTGGCGGAAGTGTATTGGTAAAAATTCTTTTTGAATAACGATCCAAGTAGATTCGGGCCGGCCGACCGACGCCAAATTCATGGCAAGATCTCGGGCTGCTCGATGGTCACGATGCTCCCGCCTCGATTGCAGGTGAAGTAACTGGCCACGGTCTTATCCGATGGTGGGTGAAGCGCGACGAACGCCGCCATTTCAGCGGCAATGTGTTTTTGCACGGCGGTTTGTTGATCGGCCTGCCATGCCGTCTGGGCGACATCGGACCACAGCGATTCCACGTTGTTGAAAAATTCGCATTCGATGTTGTCACAACCGGGCGAAAACGGCGAGCGAACACGAATGACCAGGTCAAAGGTTTGGCTTTTCGCGTTTGTAAACAAGGGCGTTACGGCCACCTGCGCCAAGCCCTGTTTTGCGGCGAGATCACGCAGCTCTTGTGTCAGAAAGTTCATGTAGAGATCGTGCGGATCGACGATTTGGAGGTCACGGTCGCTCAGGGCGCAGCGTAAATAAATCTGCACGAGGCGGTTATCGCTTGGGGCGCCGTCGTTTAGCAGCAGGATCGAAAGAGGTTGCTTCGCCGGCCAAGTTTGCGTCACCAGCTCTCGCACATCGCGCCCCATATTCTCGAATTCGGAATCCTGACACCGTTTCACGAAATGGAGCGGGAAGCGAATTTCAAAGAACCGTTGGACGTCGTTGAGGCGGGTAAGCGAGAACTTCGCACGGTTTTCTTCATTATAGAAGGTAATCAAGGAAAACTGAAAAACGGCAACAACAACGAGCGCGGCAGCGATGGCCGACGCCGCCTTGCCAAGACGGGCGCGCGGCAATTCGCTCAATGCCACAGCGATCACCAGAGCCATGGCCGGCACTAACGCATGTACGTAATTGATATTTTTTTTTGCCACCAACGAAAGAATCATTAACGGCAACGCCAGCCAGAAAAGCACGGTAATCTTTTTCCAGGACGGTCGATAAAGATAAAGGGGCAAGGCCAACAGAAAAGCGATAGACCAAGCCGGCGAGGCCAACACCCGGTAGATGACCGGCAGATACGCGAAAACCGACTCGGGATGAAGCAACAAATTACCGCCGGCGTATTTCGTCCCCGCCAACTCAACGCCTTCATAGCGCAAATAATCAAAAGCCTTGAACAGCCACGGATGATCGAAGAAAATCAGAAACAGCGCCAAGGCGATTCCGACTCCCACCAAAGCCCTGCGGCGCCGCTTTCCGTCTTCCCCCCAAACACCCTTCAGAAAAACCGGCAGCGATGGCGACCCAACCGCCATTAGCGCAATCATTGCATCGCTGACCGTCCAGCCGAAACGCGGCGTTATCGCCAGCCACGCGCCGTAAGCCGCCGCGTACCCAAGCCGCGTGAAACCCTCGCTTCGCACTGCGAAAAAGCACCCCACCGTGGCGACCATCATGAGGCCAACATCGCAATAGAACAGCCGAGACCACACAAAAATAACGGGGAAAAACGAGGCAAACACGAACGCCATCAGTCCGGCGGGCCAACCGGCCAAATCGCGCGCCACGAGAAACATGAACAACAAGGTGATGAGCATGAAAAACGTCGAGGTGGCCAATAGCGACCGGTACGCGGGATAAATCCGAAAGGCGAGGGCGCCGGCGACGGCGTGTAGATTGGCTCCGTTGACGGCATGGGGCGAGCGCCAGATCGACTTCAACACTTGTCCCGGATCGTCCTTAAAACGTTCGGCCAAGTGGATGCTACCCAGGATGAAACCGTATTCTTCTTCGTCGGGAAGCGCGTGTCGCGGCAAGTAAATGAGATTGACCCCTGCGTGAAACAGCGCGACGGCTACGAGAATCGTCGCCACCGCGGCAATTTGCCAACGCGGCATGGGCTTTCTTTTAGACGGCACGGGGTCGTTCATAAAGCTCAATCTAGCGAAATCGCCAACCGGTTTCCAGCTTGTGTGAGATGCAATCCGCAGCGGCAACCGGCGATGTTGAATATCAATTGGACGCGAGAAGCCGGTTAAGGCGGCGGATGACCTCGATCATCGACCGCACAGTGTGGTAATTCGTTTTCCAGGAATCCCCGAGGTGGTGCCAGAGGGCTCGACCTTCTTGGGTTAGCAACGGACGCCACTCACCGACTTCGTGGTTGATAACGTGGTCGAAAACGAAACGATGAACCGCCTCATACGCGTCTAGATAGTCTTCCCTACCAAAAAGCTCGTAAGCGTCGAGCATTCCCACCAACGATTCCGCCTGCTGCCAGAATTCCTTATCGGTGTCGTATACGCCGCCGCTGTGCGGTCCCTCCACATACACACCACCATGCTTCCAATCGATACCGCTAGCCAGCGCGTGCTCGTAAAGACGGCGCGACACGTCTCGGTGGACGCCTATATCCATTCCATTTTTCCGCAACCCATCACGCAACAACCAGGCGAACTCCACGTTGTGCCCAAACGAGGTTATGTCGTCAGGATTCGGCTTCACGCCGCCGTCGCTGAACCGGTCGTGACCCCAAACGATATCAAAACGAATAAGCGGCCGCGGATGCCAGGCGAAATCGAATTGCGGGATGCCCGTGCCCAATTCCGCGTGCAACATCTTGCCGCATAGCAGCCCGATGACTTCGTGAAGAGCGTCGCGGTGTGTGGCCTCCCCGGTACATTCCGCCAAGGCGGCGAACGCTTCCATCAAATGCATATGGACGTCGAAAGTTTTGCGATCTCCGCCGGCTGCACCGGGCCCGGCCGGTGTCCAGTCGCGTGCAAACATTTCTCGGTACCCGCCGAATTCCGGCTCGCGACAGCGCGCGGCGATCAGATCGAAAGTGCGCGCGGCAAAATCGCGGCCGCGAGGATCGCCGGTGGCGAGCGTGTATTCGCTCAGGCCATAAACAGCAAACGCGTGCCCGTAAAGTACCTTGGCGTCATGGCCGATTTTCCCCGTACGGTCGGCCATCCAATAGAAACCGCCGTGGTCGGGATCCCAAAACTTGGCGAGTAAAAAATCGACGCCGTAACGTGCCAGCGTCGCCGCGCGGCCTTCGCCATAGCCGGCGCGATGCGCTGCGGACATCGTGTAAATGGTCCGGGTTTGCGAGATGAGGGATTTTTCGTCGGTACCGGGATCGTTTCCGTGGCGGTCGGCGTGGGTGAGCAGGCCGCCGTGCCGATCGTCACGGGCTCGTGTCAGCCAGAAGGGCAGCAATTCACGCGTGAGGTGTGCGTGAGCTTCGTCGCGCCATGTCCTGCATTTTGCTGCGAGCGCTTCGTTCATGGCCGAATCAATCGGGGTCGCAGAGTCCGGTGCAGTACTGCACAATTTCTCCGTCGAGCATGAAGTGAAACACCTGCTCCATCACGTGCGGCATGAAAAGCATGTCGAAATGCGATCCGTTGTCGACGTTCGGCGGAACGTTGGTCAACGGCGGTGGATTGGCCAGAACCTGCTCGACCAGATAGTACTGCGCCATGACCGATTCGTTCGTCGGTGAAGCGATAGCGTCCAAACCGGGCGCGTAGTAGATCGGCGGTTCGAGTTGCGGGATGCCGAGGGCCCGGGCCAGCATCTCGGTGGACAGGTTCGGCACTTGGCAATCGCCGATCGACTCCTGCAGCAAGACGATGCGCTCGTCGGGCACGTTGGGTAACGGGTCTTCGTAAAGCAGTCGTGACAGGTTGACCGGGTCGGACATGTCAAAGCGTGTTTGGATGAAAGCGACGCCCATTTGTTGGACGAGCGGGTCCGGGTATAGCAGGTCCATCATCAACTTGATCGGCACCCAGTTCGTCGAGCGCGGGATCATGTTCAGCCACACCGAGCCCGGCACTCCCAACACGCCACGCGTGAAACGATTCGAAATCGCCATGAACGACGTGCCCTGAATGCCGCCCAGGCTGGCGCCGTAGTAGTAAATCCGCTCTTCATCGATCAGAGCGTTTGCTCCGTCCCAAATGGCCGGGTCCTCCGGCAGACTACCAATCGCAAGCTCGGTCATCGTCAGGTTGTTAATTAGCGATTGCTGCAGCCGATCGGTCACGATGGACACACGGTTTAGATCGTAAAGTACTTCATTGAGGATGATTTCCAAGTCGCCCTGAGACAGGCCGATCCAATCCGTTGCGATCATCACCACGCCGGCTTCGTTAGCCAGCGGGTGAATGGACGAACCGATCCCGCCATTCAGGTAGGAACGCCCGCTACCGAAGAGGCCGTGGCCGAATACCACCAACGGCAGCGGCTCGCCGGCTGTTTCAGCCATCTTGGGGATGATCATCGTATACGGGAACCACAGATTTTCCGGCTGGCGGATCGGGTGGTGGTCGTCATCGTAAATGATGTCGTTGTCCTCGGTGAGATACCCCGGGACTTCAAAGTCGCCCTCAACAATACGCAGCAGGTGTTCATTCGGGTTCTCGTAGACATCGGTGATGGTGTATCCCAAACCCGTGCCGAGGATTTCCGGCAGCACGGCCTCGCGCATCGACACCACGGATCCCGTCAGGTACTCCGGACTCGCCACCATGAAATCCCACGCCAGCAACAAGTTGTGCCGCGGGTAACCGCTCGCCTCCAGAAACGTGAACAGTTCTTCGTAATGCGGGCGAATCGCCTCGATTTCTTCGTTCGTGACCGGAATGTTGTCGCGCAGCGCGGCAAATGCGGGCGGCGCCTCGAAAGGCTCCCCGTCATCGTTGGTCAGGTCGGTAGTCAATACGGCGATGTGGCGGGTCGCCATTTGCATCGGTTCCATCGGGCGGACAATCAACGCATAGCGGTCGGGGAAAAGCGGCCGCCGGTTCATGTCCATCTCGGAAAGGAACAGCACGCGTTCGCCCGTATCCGCATTGAACAAGGCGATCGGATTGCCCGGCGCCAACGACTCTTCCAGTTCCAGTTCGTTGGTTAGAAAGTCCCCGTGAACATCGTCGGCGAAATGCAGTATGACCGGCCCGGCCGGTGAAACGCCGTCGGCGGTGTTCGTCGGCGCCATGGCAAAAGGCGGCAGCGTCGGATTGACCGGCAACGTGCCTTCCGGATAGTTCACGCGCACACCGGTGGGGCTGGATGCGTCTTCCGCCTGGAAAAACGCCGACGGATACGGCAAGTAGCATTCTTCGCTGGTCGAGAAGGGATTGCAGCCCTCAATCAGATCCAGCGTGATCGGTTCGACGGTGTCGTTATCATCGTCGTCATCGTTGTCGTCATCATTGTCGTTATCGTCGTCGTCATCGTCGTCGTCATCGTCGTCATCGTCGTCGTTGTCGTCGTTATTGTCGTCGTCATCGTCATCGTCGTCATCGTCGTCGCCTTCGGCTACGTCGTTATCGTCGTCATCGTCGTCGTCACACGCGAAGCCGCCGAAAAGCAGAGAGATCACCAACAGCATCCAAAGGAATTTCGAAAATTTCATTCTGTAAACCCCGACTTGTGGAACCCCGAAAAGAAAGACTAACGATTTCCTGCCGCCGGATCAACGGCGGTTTCGCTAAGACCAACGAAGACCAAAACACGTCCGTTTTGAGAACTCGGCGGCAAAAGCCGACATTCAAGTCACCTTGGATCATGTCGGTTCGATACGATTACAGGCAGAATATTCGGAAGAGATCTGGGCGGGAAGGGTTTCGAACCCCCGACCCCCGGTTTGTAAGACCGATGCTCTAACCAGCTGAGCTACCCGCCCCAAAACGTGCGCGAGAATACCCTTACCCCATCCGGGCGGCAAGCCCGTCAGGCGGGCTCCGGGTGTGGCGCCTCCTCTTCTTCCGGTTCCGATTCGATCAATTGGCCGTACTCCGGCTGTACGACCTGCCCATAATATCGCGCGTAGTAGAACAAGGCCGCGCCGGCGACGAATACAAAAAAGCCAATGTATTGACTCGTCGAAAACGGCGATTCCATGACCGAAAGCGCGCTGCCGCTGGTTGTGCCGAACAAGCCGAGGAATCCGCCCAACGTATACAAAGCGACACCGACCCACTTCAACGGCTGCAGTTTGCCGTCGTTGGCACGGAATAGAAAATAAAGCAAAATCCCCGCGCCGAAGACCGCCAGAAAGATCAACGCGAACGCCGGCACGTGACCGCGAATCTTATCGCCTCGCACGATTTCGACGAGAAAACGATTTACGGCGTAAATCATCAGCAGCAGACCGAACACTTCCCCGTGTCGTTGCTTACGGTTGCGATACCACACCAGCGCGAAAAAGATCAGTAAGCCCGAAAGCCCCATGTAGATTTGCGTCGGGTGCAGGGCTTGGTCGATCCCCCACCACCGCGTCGCCGAGGCGCTCAGCGGAAAGTGTACACCCCACGGCATATGGGTCGGCCCACCGTAACAGCAACCATTAAGGAAACAGCCGAACGGCCGGTGAATTGCCAAACCCAAGCCCCCATAGGGTGCATACAGGTCGATGTATTGCAGTACCGGAATTTTACGGATCGTCAGATACAGCCAAACGAGCAAGATACTGCCGAGAAAGCCGCCGTAGAAAACCAGCCCGCCTTCCCACACCTTGAACAGTTCGAGAAACACTTCCCACGCCGTACGACCTTCGGTGGCGAAGCGCTCGGACCACGTATTGATGATGAACATGATCCGGCCACCGACGATCGTGCCGATGATGATCAGAATCGCGCTGTTGAGCGCGGCGTCGACGTTGATCTGCTCGTATGGAGCGCGCCGCCGCAGCAACGCAAGACTCACCACGAACCCCAACGCCATGGCGACGCTGTAGGTGCGAACCTGATGGCCTAAGATCTCAAATAGGATCGGGTGCAATCGCTTATCTCCTTTCGCGAAGATGTATCCTAAGTTCCGAACCGGACGCGATCAAGGGAGAACTTCAACGGGGCGCTGTTGTCGCTGCCCGGCTCGTGGTGTAATAACGACCCGACGGCCCGTGTCGCGCGTGAGGGACTTTCGGGCCGGGCAGGGGGGCCCTATCACGAACCAAACAAGCGAGTTGGCGCGGCTTCTGGAACGCCGGGACGAAATGGGAGACACCTTCCCGCGTCTCGCCCTGTTTCTCGCCGAGTGCCCTTCCGCCGCCGACCTGCAGCGGATCGCCGCCGAGTTACCGCTGGATTTTGACCGCTTGTTGACCGCGGTGTACGCCTACCTACCGCCCGGCGACACCGTTGCCGAGCCGGTCACCGAACCACCGCGACCCGTACTGCGCGTGCTGCGACACGTGCGCGCCTTCGGTTACGAAACCACGTTGAAAGCCGGCCTGCAGTACGCCGTCGACGAAGATTTCGATTTCGTCGTCGTGGCTGGTCGCGGCGATAAGTTCGATCCCGAAGCCGTCGTTCCTCTACTTGCGGCGGCGGTGTTTGACGGCGCAGAATGCGCACTGGGCGTCACGCAAGCGGGCGAATTGCCCCCGCCCGAAGCGCGCTTGAATCGACGGCTCAACCGAATTTTGCACACTGACCTCGCCGACCACCGCGCCGGCTTCCGCCTGTTTGCCGTACCACTTTTGCGCGAAATACCCCTGCAGGAAAACTCGGACGGTCCCGAACTCGAAACGGAGCTGTTCATCCAATGCAAAATCCTGCGCCGCTTGCCGCGCGCCGTGCCCCTGCCGGTCAAGCGAAGCGGTCGCCGGCCCCTTTCGATGCGGCAGGCGTGGCGCATCCTCGCCGCTGCCCTGGGGTACCGCCTGCATCAATTGCACATCCATCGACACGGCCGGTGGATCATCCAACACGGCGGCAAGTACACATTTAAAAGCTCGCCGCTGGGATCGCATCGCCAAATTCTGGATGCCGTGCCCGCCGGGGCGCGAGTGTTGGACCTGGGCTGCAGCCAAGGCCTTTTGGCCCACGAGTTGGCGAAGAAGGGCTGTCACGTCGTCGGCGTCGACAAGCTGCCGCCGGAGCAAGTGCGCTTGCCCTACGACCACTACCATCAAATGGATTTAGACAACGATATCGTCCAGTTGCCCTACGGTCGCGAATTCGACGTGGTGATTCTTGCCGATGTGATCGAGCACCTGGTTCACCGCGAGACCGCCATGGCCCTGGTGAGGCGGCACCTGACGCCGGAAGGCCGCTTGATCATTTCCACCGGCAACGTCGCCATTTGGTTCTATCGGCTGTCGCTTTTGCTGGGCCGCTTCGAATACGGCCCGCGCGGCATTCTGGACGACACCCACGTGCGCCTGTTCACGAAAGCCACGTTTGAACGCCTCGTGCGGCAGACCGGCTTTGAAATCGTTGAGCGCCGCACGACGCCGTTGCCTTTCGAGATCGTATTTCAAACTCACGCCCACAACCTCTTTATCCGGTTCTTGGACGGCACTTACCACTTCCTGACCCGGCTCTGGCCCGGTCTCTTCGCCTACCAGTTCGTTCTGGAGGCGCGGATCGCCCGCCTGGAAAGCTCCGAAGCGCAATGGCGATGACCGTCGATCCGCTGTCTCTGCTGCGCGAAACCTGCGAGTTGGATCCCTCGCCGGTCGTCGCGGCGTTTGTCGAAGAGTTCCGCCGGCGTTTCAAAGACGGCCTTGCGGCAGTGGTGTTCTACGGGTCGCGTCTGGATAGTGAGACGGCGAGCGGGAATTCTTTTTTCGATTTTTACCTGGTTTGTGACGATTACCGCTCGGTCTTCTCGCGACGCCGCGACCGCTGGTCGGCCCGAGTATTACCGCCGAACGTTTACTTCCTGGAGATCGAACACGAGGGTGAGCCGCTCCGATGCAAGGTCTGCGTGATCAGTGTCGAAGACCTGCGGCGGGAAGTTCACTTCGAGGCGTCCGACCTCTACCATCTCGGTCGCTTTTCCAAACGCATCGGGCTTGCCTGGTATCGTGACACCTTCGAACGCGACGAACTGCTGGGGTGTTGTTGGCAGGCGATGGGCACCATCACCGAGCACGCAGTCAACAAAGTGCCCAACGAATTCACCCTCGACGAGTTCATCACGCAGGCTTTGGCGCTGAGTTATCTGGGCGAGGTGCGCCTGGAAAAGACCGACGAGAAAGTCGCGGCGCTGTTTGCCGCCGCGCCGGAGTTCTACCGCGCGGCCTACCGCGTCCACCTCGATCAATTCTGCGACGCCAACCCCGAATTGTTTCACGCCCGCCAAGCCGAAGACCCGCCCGGCACGTATTTCATGCGCCGCTCGGTGTCGCAACGCGCCGCACTTCACGAGACGACGCGGAGCCTCCTGGCTCGCAGCCGCCGGCGCGGCAAAATGCGGTGGTTCAAAAACATTCTGTTTATCGACAACTGGCTGGATTATCTCTTGGACAAAGTGGAACGAACCTACGGCGTGCGTATCGAACTAACCCCCGCCGAACGTCGCTGGCCGCTTATCCTGGGTTGGCGGCATTACTTCCGCCTGCGCCGCGAGGGAAAAATCAAATAACGCCCCGGCTCAGGCTGCCTCCCGCTTTCGCCGCTTGCCCGCCCAGGCCAAAAGCCCGATCGCCAAAAGCACGACGCCCAACGCCGCCCACTGGTACGACTTGACTGGCTGACCGTCGAAAAGCAGCCAGAAGCACAACGTCGCCACGGTGCCGGCAGTCAGCGAGGTCAGGCGGTTCAAGGTGACGTTGAAGGTCGCTGAACCGTCTTTAAAGAGGAAAAGAAAAACCGAGAAGAACGCGCCAATTCCGAAAACCATTCCGATGAGAATCGCCACCGGTGTAGGGCTGAAGACGCCGGCCGCGAATTCGGCCACCGGCGTCGGATTCCAGCCCGCGAGGTAGGCGATCACGACCGCGCCCATGACGAGGAAAATCGTGCTGGAGGCGGCTATCTGCTCGATGCCGAAAATGGCCTTGTGGTCGGCTTGCGTCTTGAAGCGGTTCAAAATGTAAATGCGGAGGCTGTAGGGAATGATGTAGAACAGCATCGTGATCATGGCGGCCGAGGACTCAAAGAACTTGAAATCGTCCTTGTCGGCCACGAAAATCACGACGCTCATCGCCGCGACAGCCGCCACGACCGCGGCGTTTTCCTGCCAGTACACCGGCTTGGTCACGTGGCCCTGTCGAATCAGAATCGCGTCGACAGCCCGGCTGGACACGATCAGTGCCGAACGCATCAGCACCATCGCCACCATCACCGAAAAACCGTAGGTGTACATCAAAGTCGTCGTGACAATCACGAAACCCGTGCAAATACCGGACGGCACCAGCCAGGCGTATTCCCCGGGTATTCTGCCGCCCCAAACCCGCGGCTCGCGCAGTACGAGGCGTCCCGGCCACCAAAACACCAACACCACCACCATGCAGATCAGCGTCCCGCCGACCGTCGTGTTGAAGGTGACTTCCATGCCGGGCATTTCCTGCGTGATTCGCAGCCAGCGCACGAACGTGCCGTAAACCACATAGGCCGCGAAATAACCCAGGCACAGGCCCACAAGGCTTTTCCAATTGAAACGACTGTTTTGCATGATGTTCCCCTCACGGTCGCGCCGAAGCCCCTGCGAAAAAAAACGACGCCGGCGACACCGGCAAGAGCTGCTTTCGAGTAACTTCGGCGGCTCACTGTACGATATGCGCCCCGACCCAAGCAACGCCGGGAGGTGCGCGAAACGGAATCCGGGAGCATCCAATTCTGCTATTTACAATTCAATCCCAAAATGTGTTAGTTAGTATGTTATGTCCAAACTCAGCTTTATCTGAAAGGAGACACAAGGATGAAAGTCCGGATGTTCTTGGTGCTTTTGTGTGTGTTTGCACTGGCATTGGCAATCGGTTCGTGTAGCTGTGACGACGATGACGACGACAACGACGATAACGACGCTACAGACGATGATACCGGCGGCGATGATGATACCGGCGGCGACTGCAACGGCTATGATTTGTCCATCGAAGGCACGACCACGTCGGCCGAAGCCGGGCAATCGTTGTGGACCGCGTACATCGACATCGACATCGACACCGGCGTTCTTACCGGCGAACTGTGGCCTGACGGCGACGAAGAAGAAGCCTATGACGTGACCGGTTTCCGTCACGACGCGACCAGCGGGGAGATGCAGGGATCCTTCGCGAAACCCGACACCATTCCCGATGCCGTTTGTGCCGCGGATGTTGTCTCCAACTTCGTCGACTTCACCGTTGTCGAGGGCGATTTGGAGGGCGTGGTCACCTTCTACTGCGGCGTGGTCGCAGCGGAAAACGAATTGTTTATCGGTGTGGCCGAAGGGACGATTACCTGCGGCGACTTTGCGATGTAAGCATCGTCGGCCGTCGAGGCCTACGAGCGTTTATGTAAGAAATGAGAGGCGGGCTTCGGTCCGCCTTTTTTGACGCCTGTACGGTTGCTGGCTATCGGGCCTGCGTGGTACTTTAGCCGGCAAGAAAAATAGTTTGTCAGGCTGGACGACCGGCGATGGGGGTATCGTCGGGGCTTAGGCCGAAACAGGGTGGATGCGTGTGATTCTCTTAAAGCAGAACCCGTGGCGTTTCTTTACGTCGAAGAATTTACAGCGAGGCTTTACGATCGCGGTCCTGGCCGCGTTCGCGATGATTATCGGCGTGTTCGCGTTGAATCACTTCCGCCTGCAGCGACCGCTAAAGAAAGTTGTCGGTCAGGACGCGCGGAACCAGGGCGTGCACGCCAAGGCCTACTACGACTCCTATTTCAATACCGGAACCATCGTCTTCGACGTACGCAACGTGGGCGCGCCGGCCGGAGCGGCGGACGTGGTGCGTTCTTTCATCGCCTTCGCGCACGAATTGCAGGGCCGGGATATCGACGAGGTGGTGATCGCCTGGCGCGGCAACCGCAAGGTGAAAATCGACGGCGACGACTTCCTCAGTCTCGGCGCGTCGGTGGGCACGACCACGCCGCGCAAACTGTTGTGGGAATTGGCGCACGATCTGCGCTATCTTAACGGTAAGCAAGTCGTGGCCAATTTGCCCGGCAACTACGCGAAGCTGCTGCAAACAGCCCTGGGCGATGGCAACGAGGAAGCCGCCGCCACGCAATTACTCGGCGCCTTCAGCCAGTAAAACTCGACACCAAATCGGTCGCCGCGACGTCTAATTAGGGAGATCGGTCATGAAAATGCGACTCGTATGCGTCCTGCTCGCCTTATTTTTCGTCTGTGCGACGCTCGCCGCCGCCGACGGCCTCTACGGCGCCTGCTACGGCAAAGGCGGCGAGAAATGCCTCAAGGGCAACCACACGATTTCGACCTCGTGGAATAACAAGAAAGCCTATCCCGACAGCGGCGGTCGCTACTATTTGAATCTCGGCAGCAGTGTCGATAAGCGCATCACCGTCTATTGCGACGGCAAGTCGGTGGGTTCGGTCTATGTCAACGACGACGTGGAGTTCAACGTCCACTGCCGCTAGGCGGCCAAGTGATGTCGGCCCGCGCCTTTATTCCTCGTACATCGCCTCGATTTCTTTGGCGAAAAACACGGTCACCTTCTTGCGCTTGACCTTCATCGTCGGTGTAATCATGTTGTTTTCCTGCGTGAAGACCACCGGCGAAATGTAGAACTTCTTGATCGTCTCGTATTTCGCCAATTCCTGGTTCACGCGGTCGATGGCTTGCTGCATCAACTCGCGCACGGCCGGCAGGGCGACCAGTTCCTCGTTACTCGTGTACGTCAGACCCTTATCCCGCGCGAAATCCTCGAGTTCCGGGAAGGCCGGGGCGATGATCGCCGTGAGGTATTTGCGCCGATCGCCCACGATGTTCACCTGCTCGATAAAGCGGTCGAGCTTCAGCATGTTCTCGATGTTCTGCGGCGCGACGTTCTTGCCGCCCGCGGTGATGATCAGGTCCTTCTTCCGGTCGGTGATCGTCAAAAAGCCGTCAGCATCCAGCTCCCCGATATCGCCCGTATAGAACCAGCCATCCACGATCGCTTCGGCCGTCGCCTCATCCATCTTGTAGTAGCCCTTCATCACATTCGGGCCCTTGCAGAGGATCTCCCCGTCGTCGGCGATCTTCACCGTCACGCCGGGCAGCACCTTGCCCACGGTACCGCGGCGCACCGCATCGGGCGTATTGGCCGCGATCACCGGCGAGGTTTCGGTCAGGCCGTAGCCTTCGTAAATCTCCATGCCCATCGCCCAGAAAAACTCGAACAGTTCCGGCGAAAGCGGCGCACCGCCGCTGATGGCGTACCGCAACTTGCCGCCCAGATTCGCCTTGATCTTCGTGAAGACAAGCGCGTCGGCCAGGTCATATTGCTTTTGCAGCAGGAACGAGATGCCCTTCTTGGCGATCTTGCGCTGGCTGTGCTCGATGCCGACCTTCATCGCCCAAGCGAACAGTTTGCGTTTGACCGTGCCCCCCGACTCGATTTTGCCCATGATCGCCGCGTGGAATTTTTCATAAATGCGCGGCACGCTGATCATCGCCGTCGGCTGCACTTCCTGCAGGTTGGAGCGAATCGCGTCGATCGACTCGGCGTAGCTGATTGTTGCCCCGATGTGCATGGGCGTGAAGTGCCCGGCCATGCGCTCCAAGCTGTGCGACAGGGGCAGGAAACTCAAAAACGACTCTTCGGGTTCGATGGGCATCACGGACATCGCCGCTTCGACGTTGCTGTAGAAATTGCCGTGGGTGAGCATCACGCCCTTGGGATCGCCGGTCGTGCCCGACGTGTAAATCAACGTGGCCACGTCGTCCATCGTACTTTTGCCGATGGCCTGCTCAACCTCTTCGGGCTTGTTGTAGTCGCGGCCCATTTCCCGCAACTGCTTGAGCGACAGCACCCGCTCGTCCTGATCGGTAATGCCTTCGATCGGGTCGAAGATGATGATCTTCTCCACGGTCGGCAGGCTGATCTTGCGGCTGATCAGCTTCTGCAACTGGTTGTTGTTGGAAACCACCACGAAGCGCGATTCGCTGTTGTTGATGATGTAGGCGCATTCCTTCGGAGTGTTGGTGGCGTAAATCGTCGCCAGAATCCCACCCAGGCACTGCGTGGCCAAATCCATCATCGCCCAGTACGGCCGGTTTTCCGAAAGCAGCGAAATGCGGTCGCCGCGTTTGAAACCCAGCGCCAACAGGCCTTGGGCGAGGTCCATGACGATGCGGTCCACCTCACGGTAGCTCAGGGTCGCCCATTCACCGTCTTTCTTGAAACGCATAAACGGCTTGTTGCCGAATTTCGTTGCACTGGTCTTGAACATATGCGCGAGATTTTTATCCTGATCCATCTGCCCACCCCATCTCGGAAGTTGCATAATTAGTGCGGAAAAGTTACGTGCGGACTTTGTACCGGAAGGTGCCGGTCGCGTCAATAAGGGGCAGGCGAAAAGCGAATCATTGCGTGGGCGTCAACCTGCGAAAAAACCGCTTCCCCACGCCTCAACACCCGCAGCCTTCGGTTCTATCAAGAGGGAATCGGTATCAATAAGGTTTCGGCTGGACCGGTCGGTTCGCCCGGTTCGGGCCTTCCGGCGGCTGATTTCGTTGACAGGCCAAAACCGATGTGCAATGAATGCCATGACCTCCATGATTGAGCTTCTTTCGCTGATTTGCGCCAGAGTATCTTCGCCATGCGATTGAACGACGGAAACCGGACTGCCGGGCTTCGCCTAGCCGACCCGGCACTTGATTGTAAGGAGTACACTCATGAAAAGAATTCTGTTGCTTGCTTGTGTGATCGTATTGTCCATCCTGGTGCTTAGCGCCTGCTCCGGTGGACCCAGCCTCAGCGCCGACAAAACAGATGTGAAAACCGGCGAAGCGATTAACGTCACCTGGAAAGCGCCCGGTTCCTATGCGAAAAACGCGTGGATCGGCATTATCCCGGCGTCGATACCGCACGGCAGCGAGGCCGAGAACGACAAACACGACCTGACCTACCAGTATCTTGGCGGCAAAACCTCCGGGGTTTTCACCTTCAGTGCGCCGAAAAAGAAGGGGTCGTACGACTTCCGCATGCACGATACCGACAGCGGCGGCAAGGAAGTCGCCTCGGTGACGTTCACAGTCAAATAGGCGACCCGCGTCCACCAATCGCGGTAGGAGAGGGGTTCGCTTCGTTCAACCGAAAAGGGGGGTGCGCGTATGAGTCGTAAGCTTTGTCTGTTTCTGATCGTGGCGCTATTTATCGCCGCGACCGTCGCCCTAGCGGGGGGCAAATTTGTCGTCGGCCACGCCGTTTACGCCGAGTGGACCGCCAACGGGTGGTACCACGGCAAAATCGCCAAGAAATGCGACGCCGGGTGGCACATCGCCTTTGACGACGGCGACCAGAAATGCTGCGCGCCGAGCCAAATCGTCATAGATGTGGTTCCGCCCAAGGCCATGGTCAAAGTCGGCGTGAAAGTGCTGGCGAAATGGTCGGACGGGCGCTACTACCCGGGGACCGTCTCGGCCATCAACGGCAACAAATATTCGATCGCCTTCAACGACGGCGACCAGGGAACGGTGTCACGGAACCAATTGCGGCTACGTTAAGGGTCGAAAAGGAAGATTGCTTCTAATAAGCGCCGGCAAGCACAACGCATGCTTGTCGGCGTTTTTGCGTGCCGGGCAGGGTGGCGAAATCCGCCTACGGTCGCCCTCGCGTGAGGAACGCATGCAAGAAACCGAGCGTGGCGGGGAGGGGGAGCTTTCTTGTTTGACGCACCGCGCCAGGGGCCGCAGCTTTTACGCTACGGGAAATGAACTTTCCAACCGATTGAAAAATAAGACAAAACATTCCACGACCGGAATGGGGGACTAGACATCCGGTTTCCTTTATGGTTGACAGATGTTGTGGTCGGCCGATAGACTCCGCACAACATATTGGAGTGTGTTCGCAGATCGCAACCAATACGTTCTGTGCCAAGCAACGATGAAACTACGCAGCATGAGGCTGCCGGGCGGCAAAAACGTCCGGCCTCTCAACCGACGGGCAGGGGCAAAACCGGAGGCGAACCGATGGGAATAACCATCGTCCAGAAGAGCGATCTGAGCATCCGCAAGAAAAACGCCAAGACCGCCTTGGTCTTGGCCGGCGGTGCCGTCAGTGGCGGCGCCTATAAGCTGGGCGGCCTCAAGGCCCTGACCGACCTGATGATCAACCGCGATATCATCGACTTCGAGATGTTCGTGGGGCTGTCTGCCGGCGCCTTGATCGCGTGCCCGATCTGCACGGGCATCTCGCCGGAAGAAGTTCTCAAAAGCCTCGACGGACGCTCCGACCGGCTTTCGCAACTCAAACCGCTCGACTTCTACAATCCCAACATCTCCGAATTCATTCAAAAACCCCTGGAACTGACTTTCGACCTCGCGACCACGCTGCCGCGCTTCGGTATCAATTTCCTGTCGATGCTCTTTTCCTCCGACAAGAAATTCTGGGGTCACGTGTCGGATTTCGTCTTTTCGCCGAGCTACAAAAACTTTGATAACCTCGTGAAAATACTGGTGCGCATCGCCGCGGCCAGCCAAAGCATCCCCACCATCACCGACTACATCCCCTCGGGGATTTTCGAAAACAGCCGGCTTGAGGCGTACATTCGCCACAACCTCGAAGCCAATCACGTCAAAAACGACTTCGTCGATCTGTATCACCGGCAGCGCAAAGAGCTCTACATCACGGCCACCAAACTCGATACCGGCGAGCGGGTCGTGTTCGGCCACGATGAAAACTGCGCCCTGACCATCAGCGAGGCCATCCAGGCTTCCACCGCCTTGCCGGGCTTCTACAAGCCGGCGCGCATCAAGGGCATCGATTACGTCGACGGCGCCGTGGCCGCCACGGCCAACATCGACGTGGCTGTCGAACACGGCGCGAGCCTCGTGATTTGCTACAATCCGTTCCGGCCGCTGGAAAACCGCCTCGTGGTGCAGTGGTACAAGGAAATCGACCAGTACATCACCGACAAGCCCCACTTGGCGGCCGGCGGTATGGTCGCGGTGATCAACCAGGTTTTCCGCATGTTGCTGCATCACCGCCTGCACCAGGCGATGCGCTACTACGCCCAGGATCCCAATTTCATGGGCGATATCATCCTGATCGAACCGGGCATCAACGACGTCCAGTTCTTCGAGATGAACCCCGTGGCCTTCTGGCAGCGAGCCAAGGCGGCCGAGCGCGGCTTCCTCTCGGTGAAGCAGTCGCTGGAAGAGCAATACCCGATGCTCAAGAAGATCCTCGGCTCCTACGGCATCGAAACCTCCATGGTCCACATTGAGGAAGACGCCCGCAAAATGGAGTCCACCCCCAACGACGAGGCCGTCATCGGCGTCCTGGGCAAAGAACGCCTCAAACGCGACATCAAGCTGGTGATGTAGCGACCTTCAAAATGCCGCGGAATTAGAAAAACCGGTCAAGAGCTGAACGAAAACAAGCTAAAAACATCCTCCGTCACTACTATCGCCGGATTCGGTCTGGTCGTCGTCATCGCCGGCGGGCGAAACATCGTCGTCATCGTCATCGTCGGTGTCGTCGTTATCGTCGTTGTCATCGTCATCGTCGTTGTCGTCGTTGTCGTCGTTGTCATCGTCATCGTCGTTGTCGTCGTTATCGTCGTTGTCGTCGTTGTCGTCGTCATCCGTTGTTGGCGTTGTGTCGTCATCGTCATCGACCGGTGAGGAGACGTCGGAATACTGGACGGTAAAGATATCCCAAAGCAGACAATCTAACTTGGGGAAGTCCACGTAGAATCGGCAGAGGCCGGCAGTCGCCCACAACCGGCCGGCGGAGTCGAGTGCCAGGTCGATTCCTTCGGAGCCGTATCGGGATTCGTGAACGACGGTTTCGGACAATTCACCCTCGGCATCGAACTGCAGGATGGCGAGGTAATCGTCGAAAGGATTCATCATATCGCCTCGGCTGGTTCCGACGACCGAAACGCCGCCATCGGCACTCGGCTGCAACGCGCGGGTGGAGAAACGATAGAGGGTCGTAGCCCAAAGCAGGTCTCCGGCGGGACTTATCTTGGCGAACGAACGATAGAGGGAGGAGACGTAGACGTTATCGGCGTCGTCGAGGGCCAGGTAATGATGTGGCCGGAAAGAAAGTTGTCCCGGCTTGCTATCCGGCAGGACGACACGCCAAATCAAATCGCCACCGGAAGCGTATTTTGCGACGACGGGTGTCATTGTGTCGTCAATGTCCCCGACCGCCAACAAGTTCCCGGCACTGTCCAGGCGAAGGGCGTAAATTCTTGTGTCGGGCAGGTCGACTCGCCAAAGCATTTCGCCGTCGGCGGTTCGCTTAATGATTGTCGCCGGAAAGGACACGCGGTGGCCTTCCACGCTTACGTAAGACTCGCCCGCATCGGTCACGGCGATTACGCTCCCCATGTCGGGAGTACCCAAATTATAGGGCAGGGTTTCGACCCAAAGTTCGTTTCCCTCGGCGTCATATTTTATCGTCGTGGTGCCGAATAATTCCGTTTCGCACAAGGAAGTGCCGGCAACAAAAACATTGCCCGCGGCGTCGACGGCAACCGCGGTCGGCACGTCTTCCATGTCGGCTTCCGTCCAACGAGCCGTCCAAAGAAGCTCACCGTCGGGATTGTATTTAACGGTGGCGAAATCGAAATCCGTTGAGCCGTTCCATGATGTGCCGGTGACGATGGTGTTGCCCTGGGCATCGACGGCCTGCGCCTGCGGCCAATGGCTTCCGTCGTCGTCGGGGTGATACTGCGCCACCCAAAGTGGTTGCCCGGCCGTATCGTATTTGATGGTGACGAAGCGCGCGTGGTCTTCTCCGGGTGGGCCGTAGGAAGAAAACTTCAAAAGATAACTGGAACCCGTGACAATCGCGTTGCCGTCGGGCGCGATCAAGATAGAAATAGGATAATCCTGCGCCCACCCCCGATGGCTGTAGGCGGCGGCCCATTTTTCTTCCCAATCCGCGTAGCTGGGCGAAGGAAGGATCGCAAGGGTCAGCAGTGCGGCAACGACGAGTAACAGAAAGGGGCGAAGGAAATCTGTGTTCATAATATACCTTTCCGCGTGAACTAAAAAACATTCTCCATGTCACGCTCAACGACTCACCGGACTAAACACACCGAAAACGGCACTTAGGCAATAACCGAATACGTAAAAAACCGGTGCCTAGGATTTAGTTTACTGCTGTAGCTTGCAGAACACAATGTTGTTCATGCTTCAAGAACCGTTCGTTCGGCCTTTTTTCTCCGGAAGAGACGAAGCTGTCGTCGGCGTTCTGGGCCGAGAACGCCTCCAACGCGACATCAAGCTGATGATGTAAGCGGATGTAATCTAATCGCATTCCATGCCGACATGGAAACCAACGCCGACGGCTGCGTTTTCGTCCTTTCGCAAATGGGCCAACTGGGCATCATGTCCCCGAGCGGCAAAACCGGCGTCCTGGACCTCGCGGACGACCTGATCACCCCCGCCGCCCTCGCACTTATGCCGTGAGGTGGGCTGCTGACGCCACTACGCGACAGATTCAATCGGATAGGTCCGACGGAAAACGATTTGCGAATGAAGAACCCATTTCAAGTCTTTTATTTCAAATCGTCATCCTGAATCGTTGCGCCGCAATGCGGGCAAATCGCAGCATTCCGACTCGACGCTTTTTCGAGAAATCCGGCACCGAGTATGGCAGTAGGCAGGGCGAATGTCGTCACGCCGAGTATAGCAATAATCCCTCCTAAAACCTTCCCGACAACGGTGATTGGCGCGACATCGCCGTAACCGACGGTTGTCAGCGTCGCCGCCGCCCACCACATGGCATGTGGAATGCTGGCAAACGCTTCCGGTTGTGCATCTCGCTCACAGAAATACATTGCCGATGAAGCGAGAATGAACAATACGCCTGAAAAAACGAATGATATCGTGAGATCTTCTTTTTTAGATTTTGCTACAGAAACCAACGTGTGGGCAGCAGTCGAATAGCGAAGTGTTTTCATGATGCGGAAGAAACGTAAGAGGCGAAGACTACGCAAAAAGCGAAGATCACCAATCATGCCGAAATAAAAGGGTGCAATGGCCAAGAAGTCAATGATCATGAAAAAACTAAAGGCGTAACGTACTCGTCCCCAAACCGGATGTCGGTATTGCGGCGAAAGCGTGCATGACCATAATCTCAACAGATATTCAGTAGAAAACACCACAACCGAAAAAACTTCGAACGCTCGCAAGGCAGGTCCAATTGACGACTGAACTTCGTCGATAGTCTCCGCAATCACTGCCAGAACATTCAATACGATTAGTGCAAGTATCGCGACATCGAAAGCTCGACTGACACGGTCTTCGGGCGAAGCCTTCTCGACGATTTCATAGATTCTCTTTTGCATGAATTCTCCACACGCTGATTTTTCAAATATATTTCAAGATATGTTTATTCACAAGCCAACGAACACTTTGCACGATATTGGCCGAAACGTTTTCGAACGACAGCGTCAATTGACCGCCAAAGGGTATCCCGCTACATTTGACGCCGCTCTAAAGCAGTGCTCGAAAAAGGAGCCGAAATGCGACGGTACACGCGTTGGATAACGGTGTTTGCGTTCTCGTTTGTGGTTGCGTTGGCGGCCGCCTGCGCCACGACGCCCCAGCTTAGCGGAGAAGGCGTTACGCCGCGCCTCGGGGGACTCATCGTCGACGGACACACCGCCGACACGGGCGAACAACACATCGTCAAAATCGTCGAAGACGGCTTGGAAAACATCGCCACCGGCGATTTCTACCATCCCTCGGTGAGTTACGGCGTCATCGACGTCGACCCGAAATACAAGCACGTACTCAATTGGCAGCTCACGCCGATGTTCCCACCCCGCCTGGAGAACATCGCTTCTAACGGCCCGCTCGTGCTCTACAGCGACGACTTCGACTGCCTCGTGTTTTCTTCGACGGAACACTTTTACGCGACGCTGATCTCCTTCGAAAACGGCCAAATCCACTACGGCCTGCACGGCGATATCGAGCGCGTCCCGGCCGGGTTCCACCATGGCTTCATACTCGTGGCGGGCCACGGCGTGCAACATACCATCGAGCGCTGGGGCTTCCGCCTTCGCGCGATGCAGCACGCCGAGCGCCGCGACCGCTACGCCGATGTCGGCCTGTCCTACCTGGGCTACTGGACCAACAACGGCGCGTACTACTACTACAACTCCGAGCCCGGCATGACCGAAGAGGAAGTGCTCCTGCGCGTCAAACAAGACGCCGACGCCCGCGGCATTCCCTACGGTTACTTGCAGATCGATTCCTGGTTCTACAAAAAGGCGGGCGGCATCGTCACCGGCGGCTTGCTTCGTTGGGAGCCGACCGCCGACCGCTTCCCCCACGGCCTCACGTACTTACACCAAAAGACGGGGTTGCCGCTTATCGTCCACAACCGCTGGTTCGCCAAAGACAACGAGTACGTCGACCAATACCCCTTCGTCTTCGACCGCCGCATGGCCATGCCGGTCGGGCGCGGCGTCTTTGACGAATTCGCCCGCAACGCCAAAAGCTGGGGCGTAACCACCTACGAGCAGGATTGGCTGATGAACCAATTCTGGGGCAACCGCTCCCTGCGCCGCTCCGTCGACGCCACCGACCGCTATATGGATAACCTGGCCGGCGCGATGGCCGATCAGGGTATGACCATGCAAATCTGCATGTCCGGCGCAGCCCACGTGATGGACTCGGTCCGCCACCCCAACATCACCAGCGTGCGCAGCAGCATCGACTACGCCCCCAACGTCTCGAAGGAATCCTACTGGCCGCAGTTTCACATCAACAATCTGATCGTCTACGCGGTGGGCATCTGGCCCTTCAAAGACAACTTCCGCACTTCCGAAGACCACGGCTGGGCCGAAGCGCTGATCAGTTCGCTGAGTGCGGGCATGGTCGGCCCCAGCGACCGCCTCGGCGAGGCCGACGCCGACATGCTATCGCGCACCTGCCGCGTCGACGGCCTACTGCTCAAACCCGATCGCCCCGCGCTGCCCATCGACGCCATGCTGCTGCCCAACCGGCGCCCGTTTATCACCGAAACCTATTCCGACCGCGGCGCGCTGGGCCGCTGGCGCTACCTCACCGCGTACCACATCGCCCGGCACCACCCGCAGCGCGCGAAGCTGGACAAAATGTGGCCCTACGTCTCCTACGACCTCCAGGATCCCAGCGACTTCTTCCACTTCCCGGATACCGTCACCGACTGGCATATCGACCTCGCCGCCGAACTCGGCGTGACCGAGCCGGTCGTCGTCTACAACTGGAGGACGAAAACGGCGCGCTTGCACGAAGGCGTCTACCACTTCAAGCCCATCGCCGACCTCTACGATTTCACGCACCTGATTCTCGCGCCGGTCCTGACCAACGGCTTGGCGTTGCTGGGCGAGACCGACAAGTTCGTGCCGCTGGCCGACAAGCGCTTCACGAAAATCGAGGCCTTACACGACGCCATCGCCGTCACCGTCGCGGGCGTGCCGGGCGAGCGCGTCACGCTGCGGTGGTTCGACGCGCGCAGCGGGCGGCTGTACGGTCCGCGCACCATCGTCGTGAATGATGAAGGATTCGCCTCGGCGAAGCTGGCTCGTTAGCCGCGTTTACTCAAGCCGGTCGACCCAGGCCGGGTCGTCGTTGACCAGTTGCCCGATCCATTCGAAAAGCGAGGTGTCTTCCACCTCCACACGCGGCCCCGGCGGCAAAATGAATTCGTAGGATGTGTGCGTGCGCCCCTCGATAAAAAACCGCCCGAAACGACGCGGGTGCGCCGCCTTGATTTGGTTGGTGATTGCCATGACGGCCTTCTCGTAGTCCGGGCCGCTCATCTTCAAAAAGAAATTGGACATAATCACGTCTTGATAGGCCGTAAACATGCCGATGCGCACCTGCGGGTCCAGATCGAGGTACAGATCGAAAAGCCAGGTCTGCACCGTGCTGTCGCAGCGCGCGCAGGCCGAGGGCATCCGCAACGCCCAGGCGTCGTTGATCACGTTCCACGTTTCCAGGTCGTTCGGATTCCAGAATCCCATACCCGAGTCGGACAGGACATAAGTGTCCGTGTCGGGATACTGCGACTTGGTGATCACCCACGCGAGATACGTGCCCATCCCCCCGGCGCTCGCACCGGTGACCAGCACCTTTTCCGCGTCGGGAAAAAGCTTTTTGGTCAGCGCCACCGCCGCCGCCGTGTGCCGCAACCCCTGGAAGTAGCGCGTCCTGCCCTTGACCTTCATGACGTTGTCGCCGCTGTGAATGCTGTTGTCGCAGTAGGGCACGTAGACGAAAGTCCAATCGCGCAGCGGGTTCTGCGGTACGCGGCTGCGGTAGCTGATGTCGAAAGGATAGTTGATTTGCACCGCGAAACCGCCGCCCGGCCACGACGCGCCGCCGCCCTCCATGAAGAACATCACCTTATTTTCTTTTCCCGGTCGTACCGCCACGTGTGCTTGCCGGCCGTTGTAGCAGCGGAAATCCTCTTTGTCGTAATAATAATTGGTATAGCCCGCCGCGCCCTTGCCGACGCGCACCGGTTCGAATTCCAGGTAGTCGTAGAAATCCAATTCGTCGTAGAGGTCCTGCAACTTCGGGTCGTGCTGCGTCAGGCCCGCCGGATCAACGGACGATAAGCCGCCGCCCGCGTCGTCATCGCCGAGCTCGTCAGGATCGAAGGCATCGTCGTTGATCGGCTCGCTGTCCCCGCAGGCCGGTAGGCAAAGCAACACACAAGCAGGTAGGCAGAGAAAAACACACACCCCAACAAACACACACGCGGTGTAGCGCTTCATTCGATGACCCTCCCGTGGATGTTCCGACCCTAGCGCACTGACCGGCCCTGGGTAAAGCGCCGAACGTAGCGCCGGCCGATTTGCATGTCGCTGCTATGGTTATATTATCCGTTCACGCGGGGGAGACATGAACACCTGGACTTTGCTGCTCGAAATCGTCCTTTTACTCGGGGTCGCGTTCGTGTTCGGCGCACTGGCCGAGCGGTGGAAACAAAGCGCCATCGTCGGCTATTTGCTGGCCGGAGCCGTGCTCGGGCCGCTGCTGTTTTCCGGCGACGTGTTGCGCCAGATCGCCGAATTGGGCGTGGCGCTGCTGCTGTTTTCCATCGGGCTCGAGTTTTCACTGACCCGCCTGCGCAGTCTCGGCCGCGTCGCGGCCATCGGCGGCACGTTGCAGGTGCTTCTCACCCTGGCGATTTTCGCCGTCGCGGCCTCGTGGATGTACACCACACCCGCCGCGCTCGTGCTCGGCGCAATGGTGGCGCTTAGTTCGACCGCCGTCGTGTTGCGCGTGTTGATGGCGCGGACCCAAATCGATTCCACCTCCGGCCGCAACGCGCTGAGTATCTTGTTGCTGCAAGACATCGCCGTCGTTCCCTTGGTGCTGCTGGTGACGGTCATGGGGCAGGGCGGTTCGGCCATGCAGATAGCCGGGGCCCTGCTCAAGGCGGCGGGCGCGGCGGCGCTGCTGATCGCCTTGTTATACTTGATCTTCAACAAAATCATCCCGCGCTTACTGCTTTCTGAAAGCCTCGCCAAGAATCACGAACTGCTTATCTTGCTGGCGATTGTCGGGGCGCTGGGTGCGGCATGGGGTGCGCACACGTTAGGGCTTTCGCCCGCGCTCGGCGCGTTCATCGCCGGGATACTATTAGGCGAGTCGCCTTTCGCCACGCAGATACGAGCCGATGTCGGGCCGCTGCGCACCATGTTCGTCACGCTCTTTTTCACGTCCATCGGCATGCTCACCCAACCGCTGTGGATTCTCGAACACCTGCACCTCGTATTGCTCGGCGTGGCGGCTGTGTTTGTCGGCAAGTCACTGATCGTTTACGGCGTGTTGCGTTTGCTTCGGCAAAATCGCTACGACGCCCTGGCGACCGGCATTAGTCTCGGCCAGGTCGGCGAGTTTTCCTTCGTGATCGCCACCACGGCCGCCGCCACCGGCGTGATCAGCGGCGACACCTTCGCCTACGCCGTTGCCGTGACGATCCTCAGTCTCTTTTTCGCGCCGCACATGGTTCGTTACGCCGTGCCCTGGGCAGACGCGGCTATCCACCGTGTTTTCCCGCGCTATCAAGTCGTGCGCGACGCCCCGCCGGAGCGGGGTGATGTGTGCCTCGTGTTCGTCATCGGCTTCGGCCCGGCCGGGCGGCGAGTGGCCGATACCTTGCTGTCGATGGGGCAGCGGCCGATTGTCATCGAGCAAAACGCCCGCACCGCCGCGACGGCCGAACGTCTCGGCCTGGAAACCCACCTCGGCAACGCCCGGCAAAGTGAAGTGCTGCACCACGCCGGCATCGCCGCCGGGTGCCACGTGATCGTCACCGTGCCCGACCCGAACGCCGCGCGCGCCATCGTGGCCAACGTGCGCGCCTACGCCACGGACGCGCATATCATCGTGCGCTCGCGCTACGCGTATTTTAGCCACGAACTGGACGCGGCGGGGGCCGACGTCGTGGTGGACGAGGAAAAGCAAGTCGGCCTCGAATTAGCCGACCGCGCCGCACGCGCCCTCGGCTGCGTCGCCGGTGTCGCCGGGCCCGAATGCTCCGCCGCCGCGCTGGATTCGGAATAGCCCCCGACGACATACCGATACGGCGCATTGTGAAATCAGCCCCTGTTTGGTACGGTCGTTTCCGTTGAACTCAGTGCGAAAGCGGAAAAAACACCCCATACGGTTGAGGCGCTTGTGAGCGACGCGCATGAACTGAAATTCGTCGGCGAACAGCATCGCGAAGCCGTCACCCGTATTCTTCGCTTCCTCGATACCGCCGATCCCGTCTTTCTCTTGACCGGCGAGCCCGGCATGGGCAAGTCGCGGGTGCTCCATGAATTGTTGAAACAACCGCTTTTCCAAGATAGCGACGCCCGCTTTCTCATCCGGTTCGAAATATTTCCGGGATACGCCATCAACTCGCTTCTCACGGATTGGGCCAAAAGCCTTTTTCACAAAGAAGCGGGCTTCTGGGGAACGAAAGACCGCTGGCGGAAATTCCTTGGCGCGCTTCCGGAAATCGGCAAACTTGCCGAGCAGCTTATCAAGGACGAATTGCTGGAACCGCGCGATCGCTTGATCCGTTTGCTGCAAGCGGTTTCGGCGGCAATGGATGATTCGAAACGCGTGCTGATCGTTATCGACCCGTGGGAAGACTTAAGCGGTAGCGATAACACGGATCTGCTCGTGCAACTCGCCGCCCAACGAATCCCGGGAATCAAGTTCCTGATTGCGCAACGCAACGATGACGTCCTCGCGCTAGACGCGGCCTTCCGGAGGTTGGCGCGACGCCACACCTTCGCCGTCGAAAGGCTTGCGGATAGCGCGGCGGAAGAGACGTTCGAAACCAACGAAGCCCTGGCGCGAATACCGGAGTCGCGCCGCGCCGAGTTCCTTGAAAAACTCCGCGGTTGGCCGCTCGCCTTGGCGGCCTACGCCGACATGTTGGCCGACAGGGACCGCGATGTGAACGACATTCTCGATGCGTTGCCGCCGGGTTTGGAAATGGAAATTCGCAGCTTGTACTGGGGCTTAAGGAGCGAAGCCAGTCAGGCCATCGAAACCTTGTGCTTGGTTGGCGCGACGGTCGACGCGGAAACGTGGGCTGGTTTGTTAGGGGTTACGACTGAGAAAATAGCCGAAATCGCCCAGGTACCCAACGTGGCGAAGCTGATTGAAAGCGCGGATACCGAACAAGGTAGGCAATTCCGCATGCGCTACGCGTTGTACACGGAGTGGATTTGCCGCGAACTCCGCCAGATTTCCCGAGAGTCGGTAAATGAGCGATATATGGAGTTCTACCGCTTTTTCCGCAAGCGCTTTGGCGATTGCCGCGACCGCGTCGACGACCTGATGCGCGCGATCGAATGCCTCGATCGTCTCGACAACCCAGCTTATTTCCTCTCAGAAACGGAAAACGATTTGCAGAGGCTATATACGTTGTCAGCCTTTGATGCCTTGTTGGAACTTATTGCACGACGCGACGCGTACACAAATCTGATCGGCAGTATTCGATTAGTAAGTGCGACCCCGACCCAAATCGCATGTATGAACAAATCGCGGGGCGAATTGCCGAAGGCTCGGGAGTTTTACGAAAGGGGTCTGCAAATATCTTGCGATGTGTTCGACCGAGTCGGGGAAGTTCTCACGCTGAACAACATCGCGGACGTGCACCGACTGCTTGGCGAAATGCCGAAAGCGCTTGAACCTTTGGAAGAGAGCCTGCAAATTCGGCGCGAAGTGGCCGACCGCGGCGGCGAAGCCGAAATGCTGGCCGACACGGACCGCGATGTGAACGACATTCTCGATGCGTTGCCGCCGGATCTCGAAACGGAAATTCGCCGTTTGTACGGCGGGTTAAGGGACGACGCCCGTCAGGCCATCGAAACTTTGTGCCTGCTTGACGCGACGGTCGACGTGGAAACGTGGGCCCGCTTGTTGGGCCTTGCGCCGGAGAATATTGCCGAAATCGTACGGGTACCCAATGTGGCGAAGCTGATTAAAAGCGCGAATACCGAACAAGGTCGGCAATTCCGCATGCGCCACGCGCTGTACACGGAGTGGATTTGCCACGAACTCCGCCAGATTTCCCGAGAGTCGGTTAATAAACGGTATGAAGAGTTCTACCGCTTTTTCCGCGAGCGTTTTGGCGATCGCCGCGATCGTGTCGACGACCTGATGCGCGCGATCGAATACCTCGACCGCATGGGTAACGTGCAAGTATTTCTCGATGAAACGGACGGCGTTTCGGAACAACTTTACACGTGGTCACTTTATGATGCGATGTTGGAGCTTGAAACAAAACGCGTTGCGAAGGCAAACTCGATCGGTGATCGTCGATTACAAGGCGAGTTGCTTAACAACGTCGCGGGTGTGTTCTGGGCGCGTGGTGATATGACGAAGGCGCTGGCGCTTTTCGAAGAAAGCCTGCAAATCGACCGCGAATTGGGCGACCGGGCCGGGGAAGGCGCGTCACTGAGCAACATCGCGGGTGTACACCAAGCGCGCGGCGATTTGAAAAAGGCGCTGGAGCTTTACGAAGAGAGCCTGCGAATCGACCGCGAATTGGGCGACCGCGCCGGCGAAGGCACGACGCTGAACAACATCGGGGAAGTGTACCGGGTGCGCGGCGATTTGACGAAGGCGCTGGAGTTTTACGAACAGAGCCTGCAAAGATCTCGCGAAATGGGCGACCGCGTCGGCGAAGGTACGACGCTGAACAACATCGGGGGGGTATTCTGGGCGCGCGGCGACTTGACAAAAGCGCTGGAGTCTTACGAAGAGAGCCTGCAAATATCTCGCGACGTGGGCAACCGCGCCGGCGAAGGCGCGACGCTAAACAACATCGCGATGATGCACGAAGCGCGTGGCGACTTGACAAAAGCGCTGGAGTCTTACGAAGAAAGCCTGCAAATATTTCGCGAATTGGGAGACCGGGCCGGCGTAGGCACGACGCTGAACAACCTCGCGGGTGTACACAAAGCACGTGGCGATTTAGCCGAGGCGCTCGAATACTTCGAACAGAGCCTGCAGATTACGCGCGAAGTGGGCGACCGAGCCGGCGAAGCGATTACCTTGCACAACATGGCTAAAGTTTTCGAATCGCAAAACGATTTCGAGAAGGCGCTGGAATACTCCCGCATGGCATGCGCGATATTCAAAGAGATCGACCACCACCATCAAGAATACCCAGAGAAGTACTTGGCGTCCTTGATAGCGAAAATGAAGGCATAGATTAAGCCCCGCCGCCGCGCTGGATTTGGAATAGCCCCCGACGACATACCGATACGGCGCATTGTGAAATCAGCCCCTGTTTGGTACGGTCGTTTCCGTTGAACTCAGTGCGAAAGCGGAAAAACCACCCCATACGGTTGAGGCGCTTGTGAGCAACGCGCATGAACTGAAATTCGTCGGCGAACAACATCGCGAGGCCGTCACCCGTATTCTTAGTTTCCTCGACTCCGACGATCCCGTCTTTCTCTTGACCGGCGAGCCCGGCATGGGCAAGTCGCGGGTGCTTCATGAATTCATGGCCTGCGCTGTCGCCGGCCGCAGCGAACGTTTTGTGAAAATGTTCCGCGTGTTTCGAGACGACAACATTGAATTGAGCCTGCGTGGTTGGGCTTTCGACCTTTTTGGAAAGCTCTCTCTCTTCAAGGGAAACCAAGACAGGTGGCGGAGAATCGTCGCGGCAGTGCCGCAGGTGGGTGCGGGGTTGGAACTGTTTTTTCAAGACGACCCGCGACCTGATAAGGAAAAACTCATCGAGGCGTTGCGCGGCGTGTCGGCAAAAATAGCGCACACCGAACGCTTGGTGATCGTCGTCGACCCGGTGCAGGACCTGCGCACCAACGAAAACGCGGAAGTCGTGTTTCACTTCGTCGCCGAGCACATCCCCCGCGTGAAATTCATTGTCGCGCAGCGCAATGACGATTTCCTCGTGCACGAGCCGAAATTCATGGGCGAAGTCGGCAGCCATCATTACGAAGTCAAGTGCCTAAACCTCGACGCCGCCGCCGAAACAATCGCCGATCATCCCGGCTTGAAAAGAATTCCTCCCGAGCGGTGCCAAGAGTTTCTCGAGAAGGTTCGCGGCTGGCCGCTGGCCCTGGCGATCTACGCGAAAGAACTGGTCGGCGCTTCCGACGTGGAGGCCGCGTTGGCGCGTTTGCCCAAGCGGCTGGAAACCGAAATTAAAACGGTTTTCGAAAACGCCGTCGGCGCACCGCGGTCGCTGCTTGAAACCGTCGCGTTATTGGGCATTCCCGTCACGCGGGACGACCTGGCCGTGTTGGCCAAGTTGTCGCCTGACGAAACACGAGACGCCCTCGGGGACGCCGGCGTGCGCAAACTCGTGTACAGGGACCGTTCCGGCGACGGCCCCTACCAACACGAGATGCGCCACGCGCTATTTGCAGAATGGATTCTCGGCGAATGTTCTACCGAGTCACCTGAACAGGTTAGCGAAAAATTCTTGGGGTTCTACCACTTTTTCCGCGAGCGCTTTGGCGATCGCCGCGAGCGCGTCGACGATCTGATGCGCGCGGTTGAATACCTTGACCGTCTCGACGACGAGAAACGGTTCCTCTCGGAAACCGAAGACTTCTCGCAACAGCTATACACGTGGTCGCTTTATGATGCGGTGTTGGACCTGGAGACAAAACGCCGCGCGAAGGCAGACGTGACCGGCGATCGCGGAGCATTAGGCAAGGCGCTGAACAACATCGCGGGTGTGTTCCAAGTGCGCGGCGATTTGGCGAAAGCGCTCGACCTTTTCGAAGAGAGCCTGCGAATTCGACGCGAAGTCGGCAACCGCGCGGGCGAAGGCACGACGCTGAGCAACATCGCGGCAGTTTACAATGCGCGTGGCGATTTGACGAAGGCGCTCGAATACTATGAACAGAGCCTGCAAATATTTCGCGAAGTCGGCGAACGCACCGGCGAAGGCACGACGCTGAACAACATCGCTGACGTGTACCGGGCGCGCGGCGATTTGGCGAAGGCGCTGAAGTTTTACGAACAGAGCCTGGAAATATCCCGTGAAGTGGGCGACCGTGCCTTGGAAGGCTCCACGCTGAACAATATCGCGTGTGTACACGAAGCGCGCGGCGATTTGACGAAAGCGCTTGAATACTTCGAACAAAGCCTGCAAATCAGACGCGAAGTCGGCGACCGGGCCGGGGAAGGCGTGACGCTGAACAACATCGGGGAAGTGTACCGGGCGCGCGGCGATTTGACGAAGGCGCTCGAATACTTTGAACAAAGCCTGCAAATATTTCGCGAAGTGGGCGACCGGGCCGGGGAAGGCACGACGCTGAGCAACATCGCGCTAGTTTATGATGCGCGTGGCGATTTAGCGAAAGCGCTCGAATACTATGAACAGAGCCTGCAAATATTTCGCGAAGTGGGCGACCGGGTTGGTGAAGCGATTACCTTGCACAACATGGCTAAGGTTTTCGAAGCGCAAAACGATTTCGTGAAGGCGTTGGAATACTCCCGCATGGCATGCGAGATATTCAAAGCCATCGGCCACCACCATCAAAAGGTTGCAGAGCAATACTTGGTGTCCTTGATAGCGAAAATGAAGCAATAGAATTTGTCCCGCCGTCCCGCGCCTGACAAACAAGTTGAACCCGGCAACCCAAACACCCGCCAACCCTTGACACCTCCGCGAAAATCCGGCAAAAAAGGAATTGGTCCAACCAGTGGACCAATGCCGCCGGCAACGATAAACAGAAAGGCAGCCCATGTCCGCCGCAAATCAGACCGCCAAAATCAAGCCCGTGCGAAGAACGCGGGTCTCCGACGAAGTCGTCGTCCAACTCACGCACCTGATACTTGACGGCCAGTTCACCCCGGATCAAAAACTGCCCGCCGAACGCGAACTCGCCCGCCAACTGGGCATCAACCGCACCTCGCTGCGCGAAGCCCTCCGCCGCCTGGAAACCATGGGCCTGCTGCGCATCCGCCCCGGCGACGGCGTGTTCGTCCGCGATACCAACACCGCGGCGGGCCTGGAGTTCGTCAAATTCCTGCTCGAAAACGGCATCGGCCTGGATACGCAACTGATCCTCAACCTCGCCGAAAGCCGCCGCATCGTGGGCGCTGAGATGATTCGCCTCGCCGCCGCGCGCATCACGCCGGAGCAACTGGCCGCGCTCGAAACTATCGTCGCCGACTACCCCCGCGACGACCCGGCCGCCCGCGCCGAAGCCGACTTCGCTTTCTTCCACCAGGTCGCCCAGGCCACCGGCAACCTCGTGTTCGTCTACCTGCTCAACACGCTGCGCGACGTGGTGGAAAAAATGAGCGGCGTGTACATGCAGGCGGTGGGCGACCCGGCGAACGCCGTCAAGCTTTATGCGGGACTGATCGAGGCATTCGGGCGCCGTGACGGCAAGAAAGCCGCGCGCCTATTCGACCGCCGCGCCGCCGCCGATGATCGAAAATTGTTCTCGCAATTCGGTGACATCTCATGACGGCCGCCGCAAAACGTGGCGCGCCGAGTCATCGTATCACCCGCATGCGACGCCGATATCAGACCGAAATGCCGCAAATTTGTGTCCAGCGCGCAAAATATTTCACCGCCAAGTGGCGCGAACTGGAGACAAGCGACGTCCCGCTGCCGCTGCGCGTGGCGCTGTCGATGAAGCACGTCTTCGAGAATATGGAGCACAACCTCGACCCCGACGACCGCCTTGCCGGCGCCTGGAGTAAGCACTTCCTGGGTTGGCCCATCGACATCGAGCGCGGCCTGTTCAACGACGTGCTGGCCACCGAACTTCGCAAGAGTACGCTGCTGAAATTTCAAGCGACCTCGTACCTGCGCTTTGTCGTGTATCTGGTGAAAAAGCTTGGATTATTAGGACTTTACCGCACCTTCAAAAATAGCGCCGCCCTCGGCCCCATGCCCGTCAAACCCAGCCTCAAGACGATGGACGAGCGCACCATCAACCCCTTCGGCATCGACCCGGCCGCCCGGCGCGAACTGCTCGACGACCTGCTGCCCTACTGGCGCGGCAAGGCCATCGCCGACATCGTGGCGCGCGAACTGGCCACCTCCGGCCTCTACCACGGCGAACTCAAGCAATTTGTCGAGGGCGTGCCCAACACTCCGAGCAAACAGGCGCTGGTGGTTTCGCTCGGTGCAGCCATCGCAACTTACCAAGGTCACATCGTTTTTGACCACGAAGTGGTGCTGCGCCGCGGTCTGCTGGGCATCAAGGAAGACGTCGAGGCCGAGCTGGCCAAGGTCGAGGACCGGCAAAGCGACGAGGGTGTGTTTCTGCAATCGGTCGTCGTGGCGCTGGAGGGTTTCATCGTTTATGCGCAGCGACTGGCCGATCGAATTAAGCAGGAAGAACAACGGACTACGGATCCGGAACGCCGGGCGCAACTCGCGCAGTTGCTTGCCGTTTGCCGGAAGGTGCCGCTCCATCCCGCCGAGACTTTCCGCGAAGCCGCGCAGGCCATTTGGGCGCACCGCGCAGCGCTGGAAACGGCGCACCCGTCCAACGTGCATGCCTACGGGCGGCTGGATCAGATCCTCGGCCCGTACTACGAACGCGACGTCGCCGCGGGTCGCATCACCGCCGCCGAAGCTTGCGAATTAATGGAGGAATTGCTGCTCAAGGTGATGGCGCAAAATCTGCGGCCGGAGTCGAATTTCCTCGGCAATTTCTACCTGCGCTACGAGGGTTCGACGCCGATCACGCTCGGCGGCCTCACGCCGGAAGGGCAGGACGCGACCAACGAACTCACGTACCTCCTGCTCGACGCCGCCGACCGCTCCAAGAGCGTGACGAGCATCGTCGTGCGGGTGCATAAAAACACGCCGCACCAACTTTACGAGCACGTGGCCGACATCCTCTATCGCGGCACGAGCAACCTGTCGATGATGAACGACGAGGTCTTCGTGCCCGCCATGAAGCGCCACGGTTTCACCCCGGCCGACGCCAACAATTACGCGATCACCGGCTGCACCGACCTGCTGGCACCGGGCAAAACCGGCGGCATCAGTTTCACGGGTTTGCTGCTCGGGCACATCCTCGACATCACGCTGCACAACGGCAACGCCACGACGATGATCGGCACCCTGCACGATGTGGGTCCGAAGACCGGCGAGGTAGGCGAATTCACCGATTTCGAACAGCTTTTTGACGCCTTCGTGCAACACGTCGAGTTCCAGATGACGATCAACGCCGAGGCCTCGAACCTGCGCGACCGCCTCTTCGCCGAGCACATGCCCGCGCCGTGCCTGTCGGCATTTATCGAAGGCTGCGTGGCGACGCGCACCGACATCACGCGGGGCGGGGCAGTCTACAACTACGCCGGGATCAACATGATCAACAGCCTGGCCAACGTGGTCGATTCGCTGTTTGTGATCAAGAAACTGGTCTTTGACGAAAAGAAAATCGGCTTCGCGGAGTTGATGCGCGCCGTCGATGACAATTTCGTCGGCCACGAAAACGTGCATCGCTTGGTGGCCGAAGTGCCCGGCAAATGGGGCAACGCCGATCCCGAAAGCGACGCGCTGGCCCGCCGCGTCAGCGACGCACTCTTTGCCTCCGCCGCGCGTCACCGCAGCTTCAAAGGCGACGGCCCCTTCGTCGGTTTCATGAACAGTATGACCTCGCACACGATCGACGGCCGGCTCTCGCCCGCCACGCCCGACGGCCGCCTGGCCGCGACTCCCTATGCGGCGAGTTGCAACCCCTACAACGTCGAGCGCTGCGGGGTGACGGGCGTGCTGCGTTCGGTGGCGGCGGTGGATTTCACGCACCTGCTGGGCTGTGCGGTGAACATCAGGCAGCACCCGTCGGGCATTGGTAAAACACCGGCGGCGCGGAATAAATGGATCGCGTTGATGCAGACTTATTTCCAAATGGGCGGCGCGCAGATTCAGCCCACCGTCGCGTCGGCGGAAACGCTGCGGGCGGCGCAGGTCGACCCGGAGGCCCACCGCGACTTGATCGTCAAGGTCGGCGGCTACAGCACCTACTTCGTCGATCTGGGCCAGGAAATTCAAAACGAAATCATCCACCGCACCGAGCATAGCGGCTGATTGATGCACGGCGTTGTTTTCGATATCCAAAACTACGCCATCTACGACGGGCCGGGCATCCGTACGCTCGTGTTCTTCAAGGGGTGCCCGCTGCGTTGCGCCTGGTGCCACAACCCCGAATCGTGGCGGCGCGAGCCGGAACTCGCCCACTTCGCCGAGCGCTGCGAGGCCTGCGGCGTCTGCGTGGAGACCTGCCCGAACAACGCCCTCCAACTTCGTGACGGCATCCTGGAACGCGAGGCGTCCCGTTGTACGGTTTGCGGCGCTTGCGCGGAGGCTTGCCCGACCGGCGCGACCGAAATCATTGGGCGCGAGATGGACGTCGCAGCGATCCGCGAGACGGTTTTGCGCGATAAGCCTTTCTACGATACCTCGGGCGGCGGCGTGACGTTCACGGGCGGCGAGGCGGTGATGCAACCCGAGTTTCTGCTTGCCGTCGCGCGGTCGGTGCGCGAGGCGGGCATACACGTCGCGCTGGAAACCTGCGGCTATTTCGACGCGTCGTGGGTCGCGCCGCTGGCCGAGAATGTCGATTTGATACTCTTCGATCTCAAGCTTGTCGCGGCCGAGACGCACCGTCGCTGGACGGGCGCGGATCCCGAGCGTATCCACGACCGCTTCCGCGAGTTACTCGAGGTTGTCGGCACGGATCGACTCGTCGTTCGCATGCCGTTGATTCCCGGCGTGAACACCGGTGATGATGACCTCGACGCACTCATCGACTTTCTGCGCGACGCCGGCTACACAGGCCCCGTTCACCTGATGCCCTACAATCGTCTGGCCCGCACGAAGTGGGAGAAAGTCGGCCGCGGCGGCGACTACCGCGATTTCGGCGAGCTTGCCGAATCCGACCGACAACGCGCCGTCCGCCACTTGGAAGCGGCGGGATTTTCCGTCGAGGTCAACGAATAGGCTCCGCGACCGATGTTGACCCTCTGCCCACAAAAAAACCCGGCGGCGTGTAAGCCGTCGGGCTTGGATTTTCACCTAATCAACAAAAGAACAACAACGAGTAGACGAGCCCTACCGCCGACTTTCGCGGGGCGACCCGCTAGCGCCATTACGGCGGTCGTGCGCCTCGTTGACTTTGATGCGGCGGCCCTCCAATTCCTCGCCGTCGAGGCTTTCAATTGCCGCATCGGCGTCTTCGGCCGCGGCAAAGGTGACGAAACCGAAGCCGCGTGATCGACCCGTTTCGCGATCCGTGATCACCTTCGCCTCGGTGACAGGTTGTTGTGTCTGTCTTCACTTAAACCGCCCCGACGGCGGTTTCTTCACACGGTTTTCAACACGGTGGAAACAGACACCGGCAACGCACGCCAAGCGGCAGCGCCGGCAAGTCTCGCACGCGTTTTCAATCAGGGACTATTAATCGATAGCACCGGTCCAAAAAAAGGAAACGCGGTTTCGAGTACCCTGGTCGCCATAAAAAAATGGCGGACTCTTGGGAGCCCGCCGTCGTTTTTTAAGGGTTGGAAATCAGTACACGCCGCCGCCGCCCCAGCCGATCACGAATTGCAGGTACGGGCCGTTGATGCCCAGTAGCGGGGCGTCGTCCACTTGCGTGTCGCCCATCGACCAATCGCGGTTGATCGGCGTGTACGCGTAGCCCAACCGGCCGCCGAGCACCAAGCCCTGGCTGCGGTCGCCGTGTGTGTTCTGGACCATATTGAAGCGGTAGTCGAAGCCGAATTCCGCGTTGACGAGGAAGAAACCCGTCTTAATGCTCGACATCCGCCGTGGATCTCTGAGCACTTCGTCGAAATCCGTGTCCGTGTCGTCGTAAATTCGCAGGGTTGCATTCCCGAGACCCAGACCGATCAGCGGGTAGAGTTGCCAACCGCCTTGGTGCAAAACAGCATAACCGAACTGCGCTACGCCGAAGCTTCCCTCCGCCGCCGCCGTCCAGTTTTCGGCCTTATCTTCGATGGGTGCAAGGCTGAAACTGATGCCGTGGGTTCCGAACATCCAACGGTTGTAGTTGCCGATAAATCCGAAGCTGCCGGCGCCAAAACCGCCGGGGAATTCATTATAACCCGCGTCGTCCATGTCGGCGTTCAATTCGCTGAGCATCGTATGACCGCCGCCCAAGCCAAAGAAAAACCGCCACTCAAAGGGTTTTTTCGTCGCCGTCGGATCGTCCTGGGCCAGCGCCGTGACGGCCGTAAAAGAGAGAACGAGTATGAGAATAAGCGCCGTGCGCGACATCTTGAAGAACATCAACCTTCCTCCGTTTCAACGTTGAGTAATCATCAGCCTTGCGTGTGCCCTGCACAAAACCGCAACGCTCGTCGCTTGTCAACCACGCGATCCCTTATGGCCGCGCGATAAGCACTTCGACACGTGACGCGCCCTGCTGGTTTCTTCCGCAGTTGGGATTTCTTCCGCCGGCAATCGCGCGAATCCGCCAAGCGGCTGATGCCGAAAAAACGCCATAAAGCCAATCGTTTTCGAGGTGAAATTTACTTTACGAAGCGAATCTTCAGGGTTTTGAATAGCTTCTTCGCCGTTGTGACGTGCGAGAGGTGGGCTGTGATTTCGCCGTTTATGCCCCATCACTCATCAGCGTTCCCGACACATCGAAACCCGAAGTTGAAGTTCGTAATCGTCGGGTGAACCCTGAACCGATACGACGCGCGTACGTTCTGAGGATAACTGAACCAGCTACCACCCCGCAGCACGCGGCACTGAGATTGGTTATCATTCCGTGGGTTGCGCTCCGGCATCTTCGAATACCAATCCTTGTCATACCAATCCTCACACCACTCCCACACGTTGCCGAGCATATCATACAGGCCATAGGCGTTCGCCTGCTTCTGGCCGACGGGATGAGTCTTCTTGCCGGAGTTTTCGATGTACCAAGCCACGCTGTTGAGATCACCGTACCGCGCCCCCGTCGTCCTGCCCCGCGCTGCGTACTCCCATTCCGCCTCGGTCGGCAGACGTTTGCCGACTTTTGTGCAGAAGTTTCTGGCATCGTTCCAAAATACCGTTTCCACCGGGCAAGTCGTGCAACCTGAAAAGTGACTCGGGTTCGCGCCCATGACCCTTTGGTACTCGGCCTGTGTGACTTCGTGGATGTCCATGAAGAAACCGTCGACGTAGACGCGCTTGCTCGGCTTCTCATTGCTGCTGCACTCGGAATCGCCCGGCGAGCAACCCATCTGAAACCACCCGGCCGGAATGTGGACCATGCCGTCGGGCGCATCGCCGCCCTTGTTTTGCTGCGCGACGGCGACGGAGATCACCACCGCGAGCGCCAGCGCGACGGCCACCGCCGCAAACTTCATGTGTCTCATCGAAGTCCTCCACGAAGGGTCGTTGGTCAAATGCTGAGGTTACCGAGATGAATTTGAGGGAAAAGGGTACATCGTCACCGCGGAAAATCCAACCGAACGCCGACAAGTAATCGGAAACGGGGTGTGCGGCCGACCTTGCATGTCGACAGCAAAAAAAACCGCGCTCGCCGGCGGCGGGGCAAGGGTAAAAGGGCAAAAGAGCCCAAGGGTCATTTTTCAGTCCCGACACATCGAAACCCGAAGTGGGGGAGCGTATACGTAGGTTGATACCAGTTCCGACGCGACGCGCGTAAGATTTGAGGATTATAGATCGAGCAACCACCCCGCAGCACGCGGAACTGAGATTTATTATCATTTCGCGGGTTGCGTTCAGGCATCTTCGAATACCAATTCTTGTCGTAGTAATCCTCGCACCACTCCCACACGTTGCCCAGCATGTCGTACAAACCATAGGCGTTCGGCTGCTTCTGGCCTACGGGGTGGGTTTTCTTGCCGGAATTGCCCTGATACCAAGCTATAGCGTCGATCTCGCCATACCGCGCCCCCGTCGTCCCGCCCCGCGCCGCGTATTCCCACTCGGCCTCGGTGGGCAAGCGTTTGCCCACTTTCCCGCAGTAGCTGCGGGCGTCGTTCCAATTCACCGTTTCCACCGGGCAAGTCGTGCAACCTGAAAAATCACTCGGGTTCGTCCCCATGACCCTTTGGTACTCGGCCTGTGTGACTTCGTGGATGTCCATGAAGAAGCCATCCACGAACACGCGTTTGCTTGGCTGTTCCTCACTGTAGCACTCCGAATCGCCCGGCGAGCAGCCCATCTGAAACCATCCGGCCGGAATGTGGACCATGCCGTCGGGCGCATCGCCGCCCTTGTTTTGCTGCGCGACGGCGACGGAGATCACCACCGCGAGCGCCAGCGCGACGGCCACCGCCGCAAACTTCACGTGTCTCAT